>JAXJYT010000190.1:0-17683 GCA_036306845.1 Acutalibacteraceae bacterium
AAATACGCCCGTATAGAAAAGCGGCCAAATCATTGCCTTTGTAGCGGCAAGCTCCTTTGCCTGTTTAATTATTTCGCATACCATAATACAGTTAGCAAGCGCCGTATCCTTTATAAGCGTAATAATTTCGTTAGACATAGGCGGCACGATTCTTTTGATAACCTGCTTTAAAATAATCTTTTTGAAAACCTGAGATTTGGTAAGACCTAGTACATAGCCCGCCTCATACTGACCGCGTGGTATGCTTTCAATACCGCCGCGATAAATTTCCGAAAAATAACAAGCGTAATTAAGCGTAAACGCAATAAGAACCGCCACGATTCTACCCGCGTCGGCAATCCCATAGTTAATATATATAAATCTATCAATTTTACTAAATAACGGGAAATTGAAAAGTAAACCCGGTACATAGTAAATTATAAATATCTGAAGCATAAGCGGTATACCGCGAACAATCCAGACAATTACCTTTGAGATAGCTTTTATCGGCCCCCACTTGCTCATAGAACAAAAGGCTATAGGCAAACCAAGCGGTGCGCCACAAAGCAGCGTCACCGCAAAGATAAGCAAGGATACCAAAAAGCCATCGAACAAAAAGGCAGTAACCTCAAGAAAAGACATAATTGTTCTCCAAATTGCTTTTATTTAATTATTTGCTCTGGTCAGAAAAATCCTTAATAACAGTATTTTCTACACCGTACTCCTTAGCAAGCTTTTCGATAGTACCGTCTGCCGCAAGCTTCTCAAGCTGCTCGTTCACCTTATCGGTAAGCTCACTACCCTTCTTAAAGCCGATAGCATAGTACTCTACATCACTTGAAAGAGCATCAACAATCTGAAGGTCACTGTAATCGCCCTTACCGCAATAGCTCTTAGCAAGCTGAGCATCAACAACTGCAAAATCTGCGGTAGCAGCCTTTACTTCGGTAAGACATTCGGTCTGCTTTGTGAAGCCCTTGAAGTTAACGCCTTCAAATTCCTTTGCATAGGATTCACCTGCAGAGCCGCTTTCTGCAACGCCAAACTTACCGTTCAAATCTGCAGCTGCAGCAATTCCCGCATCCTTCTTAACAACTACAACCTGACGATTTTCCATATAGTTGTATGAAAAATCAACCTTTTCGGAACGAAGAATACCGTCATCATCATCACTGTTTGCAGTAAAGCCATTCCATATGCAATCGATTGTTCCTGAATCAAGGTCGGTGTACTTGTTGTCCCAAACGATTTCTTGGAACAAAACCTTGTATCCCAAATTTTCGAACACTGCCTTTGCAAGATCAGTATCAAAGCCGATAAGCTCACCCGCATCATCGAGATAGTTCATAGGTTCGTAAATGGTGTAGCCAACAACGATCGTTTCCTTATCGTTACCACAACCTGCAAAGCAGAAAAGCATTGCAACACATAAAAGTAAAGCCATTATTTTTTTCATAATATTTTCTCCTTTACCCACAAGGGATATTTATTTGATGTTGTTATTATACTTTACCAAAGTAAAGTTGTAAAGTGTTTTTTTACGTTTTTAATATATTTGTAGCCTTGCACAAAATTATGGATAACTTTTGTTTATTATCACTTCACTTTGATAAAGTGATAAAGCAAAAGGGTTAAAATATGCCCTCACCCTAAAGGTGAGAGCGATAATTTTCTTAGATTACACGGACACGGATTATACCATCAACTGCGGCAATTTTTTCGGTGAGTGTAGTAGCATCCGCAATATCAATGTCAAGCATTGTATATGCATAATCACCGCGTGATTTGTTAAGCATATTTTCAATATTAACATTGTTTTCTGCAACGATGCCTGTAATAGCAGTAAGCATATTAGGTATGTTTTTATGAATAACACATACGCGGTGCTTACCGCTTCTGGGCATTGAAATTTCGGGTAGATTAACAGAATTCGTTATATTACCGTTTTCAATAAAGTCAATAAGCTGTTTTGCAGCCATTGCCGCACAGTTATCCTCAGACTCGGGTGTGGAAGCGCCAAGGTGCGGAATCGCGATAACGCCGTCAACGCCCAACATCTCATCAGTCGGGAAGTCTGTCACGTATGCCGCAACCTTACCGTCAGCAAGAGCCGCAATCATATCGTCAGAGTTCACAAGACCTGCGCGTGAGAAGTTAAGGATACGAACGCCATCCTTCATATTAGCAATAGAAGTAGCATTAATCATATTTTTGGTATTGTCGGTAAGCGGTACGTGAACACTGATATAGTCGCACTGCTTGTAAATTTCGTTTATATCATAGATATGAACGGCATTATGCGTAAGATTCCAAGCCGAATTAATAGAAAGATACGGGTCATAGCCGTAAACGGTCATGCCAAGATGGTTAGCCGCATTAGCAACAAGAACACCGATAGCGCCAAGACCGATAATACCAAGCTTCTTACCCTTAAGCTCAGGACCTGCAAAAGCGCCCTTGCCCTTTTCAACAAGCTTTTCAACCTCTTTACCCTGACCCTTTAAGGTCTTTGCCCACTCGATTGCGGGAATAACACGGCGCGAAGAAATAAGCATACCTGCCAAAACAAGCTCTTTTACGGCATTTGCGTTAGCACCGGGTGTATTGAACACAACTATACCCTGCTCACTGCAACGGTCAATCGGAATATTGTTTGTACCGGCACCCGCACGTGCAATCGCCTTTAAGGTGTCGGGGAATTCGGTATCGTGAAGTGAAGCAGAACGAACGATAGCGCCGTCTGCCTTCTCAACCTCATCACCGATTGTATACTTATCATCAAAAACCTCAAGACCTGTTTTTGAAATTTTATTATAGGTTTTAATCTTAAACATTACGCATTTTCCTCTTCAAATTTTTTCATAAATGCTACAAGTGCCTCTACACCCTCAACAGGCATAGCATTATAGATAGAAGCGCGCATACCGCCAACGCTTCTGTGACCCTTGATGTTTACAAAGCCTGCCGCCTTGGCTGCAGCAACAAACTTAGCATCAAGTTCATCATCACCGGTAACGAAGGGAACATTCATCAAAGAACGGTCCTCAGGAACAACGGTACCCTTGAACATCTTGCTGTTATCAAGGAAATCATAAAGAATTTTTGCCTTCTTAACGTTTATTTCCTTTATAGCCTCAAGTCCGCCCATCTTCTTTATCCACTTAAATGTAAGACCTGCAATATAAATTGCATAGCAAGGCGGTGTATTAAACATCGAGCCGTTTTCGGAATGTGTATCGTACTTAAGCATTGTGGGGGTGATATCCATAGCGTTACCAATTAAATCCTCACGGATAATAACAATCGTAACACCTGCGGGAGCAACGTTCTTCTGTGCACCTGCATACAGCATACCAAACTTTGATACGTCAATCGGCTCAGAAAGAATACAGCTTGAAATATCTGCTATAAGCGGTACATCACCTGTATCGGGAAGCTCTGCATACTTTGTACCGTAGATAGTGTTATTCATACAAATATGAACGTAATCTGCATCGGGATCAAAATCTGCAGCAGTCGTCTTAGGAATATATGAATAGGTCTTATCTGCCGAAGATGCAACCGCACGGGCTTCACCGTAGCGAGCAGCTTCCTTATAAGCCTTGTTTGCCCACTGACCTGTAATAATGTAATCTGCTTTCTTATTCTTATTCATAAGGTTAAGCGGAATCATTGCAAACTGCGTTGATGCACCGCCCTGAAGGAAAAGCACCTTGTAATTATCAGGTATATTCATAATATCACGAAGATTTGCTTCAGTTTCATCAAATATTGCCTGATATTCCTTTGAACGATGCGACATTTCCATTACCGATTGACCTGAAGTACCGAATTCAAGCATTTCTGCCGCGGCGGTTTTAAGAACCTCCTCAGGTAACATCGAAGGACCTGCGCTAAAATTATAAACTCTTGCCATAAAAACAACCTCCAAAAGAGTAATTTTAATTAATATGTTAGCATTATATGCGACAGGACATTATATGTCAATAGGTTTGTTAATATTTTGTCAATGTTTTTTATTAATTATGTATATTTTTACGTTTTTATTGTTATTTTTTTAACAATGTGAATTAAAAAAACAAGAGAGATACAAAAACCTCTCCTGTTTTAAGGGCAAAATTTTAATTATGCAAGCCTGAAATCTTCACTATCAAGACTTAAATTTTTATTGTAGCAAGGGTCTCCACTTTCCAATTCCTTAAACCAACGTGACTTGAAGCGCTCAACCTCAGAAGCAAAGCGTGCCATTTTTTCAGGTGTATCCTCTACCCCACGGCTTTTGGATTCGTAATGATAAAGTTCTGCATAGGGTGTAAACACTATTCTTTTTCCGGCACTTATTATCTTCATACAAAAATCGATATCGTTAAAGGCAACGGCATAATCCTCGTCAAGACCGCCAACCTCATCGAACACATCACGTCGCACCATAAGACAAGCTGCAGTGCAAGCGCTTAAATTCTGCGCAATACAAGCGCGGCACATATAGCCGGGTGACGTTCTCGGGAAATTTTTATGCGAATGACCCGCAACACCGCCAAGACCGACAATGACACCAGCGTGTTGAATGGTATCGTCAGGATAGTATAGCTTAGCACCGACCGCGCCGATATCTGCGCGTTGTGCATACATAAGCATACGTTCAAGCCAATCCTCCGATATAACCTCTACATCGTTATTAAGCAGTAGTATATATTCGCCCGTAGCCTTCTTTACCGCAAAGTTATTGATAGCCGAATAATTAAAACCCTTTTCCCATTCAATAATTTTTACTTTACTGTGAAGCTCACTAAGCATCTTATAATAGTCAAAGGTTTTTTTGCTCTCGCTATTGTTTTCTACAATAATTATCTCGAAATTACGGTAGGTTGATTTTTGATATATTGAATCAATACACTTTTTAAGGTCATCAATATGGTCCTTATTAGGAATAATAATTGATATGAGTGGATTACCTATTATCTCATAATTGATTTTATACGTGGTGGGCATAACCGATTCTTCCACGGTACCTTTTAAACCGAGTCGGTCAAGGTGCGCCGAAATTGCGCGTTTTGCAGCATCAACGACGTACGGCTTTGCCGAAACGTCAAGCGCGACAGATTTTGCGTGTGCGCGCCAGAAATACAGACATTTAGCGACGTGGACGATATTTTTTGCCTTTTCTGTAAGGCGTAATATCAGGTCATAATCCTGACTTCCGTCGAATTCGTGATCGTAATATCCGACACTGTCAAGCAATTCCCTTGAAAAAACGCTTAAATGACATATATAGTTATACGAGCGTAGAGTGTCGGGTGAAAAATCAGGCTTAAAGTTATGACTTATAATATTGCCCGTACGCTTCGTGAAGGTACATTCATCGGTATATACAAAGTCGGCATTCTGTTCACATATTGCCCGCATAACCTCAAACAAAGCCGATGGATGCAAAAGGTCATCGTGGTCCAAGAGCGCAACGTATTCACCGTTTGCCATTTCTATACAAGCGTTGGTATTTTCCGAAATACCCTTGTTTTCGGTAAGCTTTAAATACGAAATACGCGCATCATCAATCGAGTTGCAGTATTCACCGACATACGAATGTGCGTCATCACTACCGTCGGCAAGGCATAACTGCCAATTTTTATACGTTTGTGCCATCACAGAATTAATCATAGCCCTTAAAAAGTCCTTAGGCGTGTTATAAAGCGGCACCAATATACTTATTTTTATATCCCGTGAAAAGCTGTAACCTTCTTGTTCGTTACGCTTTTTACTACTGATTTTAAATCTTAACGGATTGGCACCCTTCTTTATAAAGCGTTTAAAACGGCGAAGAAGCGTAACGCCGTAAAGCGCCACGCTATAAAGTCTTGGATATTTTTTAAGGCGCTTTGAAAGGCGCCTTAATTTTTCTTTTAAAAGATTTTTCAATCTATCCATTAACAAAAATCCTTAATTTATATTTTTATAGGCGTTGCAAACCTCCTGCGCATCACCTATCATTTTAACCTTACCCTTTTCAAGCCATACACAGTGCTTACAAAGGCGTTCAATCTGCTCAATAGAATGTGAAACGATAATAACGGTGGTATCATCCTGCATCATTTTATTTATGCGCTCTTCACACTTTTGTTGGAAAAGGAAATCACCAACCGCCAGAATCTCATCAACGATAAGTATATCTGGTGTTGTAACCGTGGCAATAGCGAAACCGATACGCGCTACCATACCCGAAGAATAGTTCTTCATCGGCACATCCAAAAAGTCACGCATCTCGGAAAACTCAACAATATCATCAAATTTTTCATCCATAAACTTTTTGGAATAGCCAAGCACCGAACCGTTAAGATAAATGTTCTCACGGGCGGTAAGCTCCATATCAAAGCCTGCGCCCAATTCGATAAGCGGAGCAATTACACCCTGTGTCTCTACAGTACCCTTTGTAGGTCTTAAAATGCCCGATATTATCTTAAGTGTCGTAGACTTACCGCAACCGTTAAGACCGACAATACCGAACACGTCACCCTTTTTAATATCAAAGGATATTTTATCAAGAGCAACAAAATCCTCAAAACGAAGCTCGCGCTTCATAAACTTAAGAAAATACTCCTTAAGGCTTTCAAGGCGTTCCTTGCTCATATTAAAATGCATTTCTATATCGCGTAATTCAACCGCGTTTTCGTTGTTAATCATCCTAAAATCTCCTATATATGAAGAATAAAATTACCCTCTGCCTTTTTGAATATCAAAGCGCCGAACAAGAAGAAGCCGAGTGAAAAAGCGATGCAGGTAAGATTTTCCATAATACCCGGTACGGTACCAAACATAACCACATCCCTGAAATACATTACGTAGTGCGTCATGGGATTAAGCATAATTATCTTCTGAATAAGAGCGTGGTCCTTTACAAAATCAACCGAATATAAAATCGGTGTAAGATAAATCCACATAGTAAGAAGTACACTGTAAAGATGCTCAACATCGCGGAAGTAAACCGTTGCGGCGCTAAGGAAAAGACTTAAACCGCACGCAAATATAAAGCAATAAATAACGGGTATCGGGAAAAGCACGGCGGTCCATGTAGGATAAACACCGCGTACAAGCATTACAAGAAGCACTGCTACGGTACTGAACGCGAAGTTAACAAGTGAAAACAGGCACTTTTCAAGTGGGAACATATATTTAGGTATATAAACCTTATTTATAAGAGATGCTGAATTGAGTACCGAACGAAGAGAGGTAGACGTAGATTCCGCAAAAAAATTCCACAGCGAAGAACCCACTATATAATAGGTGGCAAAATCGGTACCAACGTCAATTCTTAAAATCTTACTGAAAACGACGGTAAGCACTACCATAGTAAGCAAAGGATTAAGCACACTCCACGCGATGCCAAGCACCGAGCGGCGATATTTTACCTTAAAATCCTTACCTACAAGATTTTGTAAAAGCGGTAAATATCTTTTAAAATCATAAAAAAAGGAATTATTGTTTGAAGCTACACTACCCAAGACAAACCCTCTCTCATTTAGATAATAATATTTATATTAATTATACCATCTTTACCCTTATATTGCAAGAAAAATTGCAAACAATAGTACGGGTGATATTTAATGATTTCAACAATAATCAGAACAACTATATTATACATTACAATAACGGTGGCTATTCGTTTAATGGGAAAACGACAAATCGGCGACATGCAACCTAACGAGCTTGTAATAACGTTGCTGATATCAGAAATTGCCGCTATTCCGCTTCAGGATATGAACCAACCCTTGCTTGTAGGAATATGCGCTATTTTTACGCTTATTGTTCTTGAAATAGCTGTATCGGCATTAGCGCTTAAAAGCTTCTTTGTACGCAAGCTTATGAGCGGCAGATCGGTTATTCTGATAAAGAATGGCGTTATTGACCAACAAAGTATGCGGGATGTTAGAATGTCGGTATTAGACCTTATAGAGCTATTACGCGCGCAAGAAGTATTCGATATAAACGATGTTGCCTTTGCCGTACTTGAGGTAAGCGGTGAATTGAGCGTATTGCTTAAAAAACAAGCGCAACCCGTAACGGTTAGTGATGCCGATATAAATGCTGACGACAACACCATGCCGATGCTTGTAATAAGTGACGGTAAAATAGTAAATGAATCGCTTGAAGCCTTGCAGATAAATAAAAACGATTTTAATAGCAGACTCCAAAAAATGAAATTAAAGGTGAAGGACGTATTTTTAATGACACTTGACCGTGACGGAAACAAGAACGTAATAATGAAAGGCGGTAAAGTGTGATGAAGAGACTTATTCCCGCAAGTGTCATTTTTATTATATTAATATTAATATGTATAATAGGTAATATTTTCGTTTTAAATAAATGCACAAAATTTTCAGAAAAGGTAGAAAGCTGCTACGATGCATATCAAAACGGCGACTACTACATCTCTAAGGAAATAGCGTCCTCGCTTTACGGCGAATGGGACACAACACAAAAAAAGCTTGCTTTTTTTGTAAACCACGCTATGCTTGATGATATTTCTAAAGCAACCGCACGACTTGCCTCTTATAAGCTTGATAATCCCGATACACACTTTGCTTCCGAATGCATTGATATACAATCGGTTTTGCATAGAATGTGCGATGAGCAACGCATAATACCCGAAAATTTCTACTAATATGCATTATTTTTGCATATTATGCAGTTTTATTTAGTCAAATTTGCATCAAAATTCATATTTTTTCATATTTATATAGTTTTTTTGCATTTTTATGCTTGACAATGCAAACACGGTATGCTATAATCCTTTTCATCAAATAAAAAAATGCCGTTACGGCGATAGAAAGAGGAAATTATTATGAAAAAGATTATTGCATTACTTATGTGCGTAGCAATGCTTGCTTGCTTTGCTGGTTGTGGCGCAAAAACCGACAACACACTCACCATGGGTACAAACGCTGCATTCCCTCCTTATGAGTTTGTTGATGACAATGGTAAGATTGTTGGTATTGATGCTGAAATCGCGGCCGCTATTGCAGAAAAGCTTGATATGGAGCTTGAAATTAAGGATATGGATTTTGACTCACTTATCACTGCATGCGCAGGCGGTTCTGTAGACGTTGTTCTTGCAGGTCTTACCGTTACTGATGAGCGTAAGGAATCGGTTAACTTCTCTGATACTTATGCTACCGGTGTTCAGGTAATCATCGTTAAGGAAGGTTCAGCTATTGCTTCGGTTGATGACCTTGAAGGCAAAATGATTGGTGTTCAGGCAGGTACAACCGGTGATATTTACTGCACCGATGAATTTGGTCAGGATAAGGTTAAGCAGTACAACAACGGTGCTTTGGCAGTTGCAGCACTTAACAACGATCAGATTGACTGCGTTATCATTGATAACGAGCCCGCTAAGAGCTTCGTAGCCGCTAACACAGGTCTTAAGATTCTTGATACCGAATATGCGGTTGAGGATTACGCTATCGCAGTTGCTAAGGAAAATACCGAGCTTCTTGATAAAATCAACGATGCTATGGCAGAGCTTAAGGCAGACGGCACTATCGATAAAATCGTTAAAAAATACATCCCTGCTGAATAATTTTTATAAAAACTAAATTCTAAAAAAGGAGCGGCATTTTGATGTCGCCCCTTTTTAGCGTATTTATATAAGGTTGGTGCTTAATGGATATAATTTCATTTGCTAACTGGATTACAAGCGCACCCACGTGGCTTCAGTCCTGCCCCGATTGGATACAGAATCTTGTTTTCCAGTTATATCAGACGTTCATCTATCAGAACCGTTGGAAATTCTTTGTTGACGGTCTTAAAATAACCTTTATCGTAACCTTGGGCGCGTTAGCGCTTGGTACGGTGCTTGGTCTTATAATTGCAATAATCAGAACATCATACGATAGTATAAAGAATAAAAAGCCTAATTTTATATTAAGGGCTGCAAATGCTTTTTGTCAGTTGTATCTTACCGTTATACGCGGTACGCCTATGATGGTACAGTTGCTCGTTATGGGCTTTGTTATTATGGTACCTAAAACCGATACCGCAACCATCGTTTGCGGTATCATTACCCTTGGTATTAACTCGGGCGCGTACGTTGCCGAAATTGTACGCTCTGGTCTTATGTCCATTAATGTTGGACAAAGCGAAGCGGGCAGAAGCCTTGGCTTTAACTACATACAGACTATGTGGTACATCATTATTCCGCAGGCAGTAAAGAACATACTCCCTGCCCTTGGTAACGAGATGATTACTCTGCTTAAGGATACCTCGCTTGTATCGGTTATTGCGCTTCGTGATGTTACAAAACAGACGCAGAACATTATCAGTAAGACCTATCAACCGTACGTGCCGTATATAAGTCTTGCAGTTATATATCTTATATTAGTCGTTATTCTTACCAAGCTGCTTGGTATACTTGAAAGGAGGTTGCGCAAGAGTGACCACTGATAACACACTTATAAAGGTTGACGGCCTTATTAAAAACTTTGGTAAAATCGAAGTTCTTAAGGGCATCAATACCGAAATCAAACGCGGTGAGGTTGTTGTAATCATCGGCGCATCAGGTTCGGGTAAATCCACTTTTTTGCGTACCCTAAACCTTCTTGAATATCCAACGGGCGGCAATATTTATCTGAATGACATTAATATCACCGACCCCGAAACCGATATAAACATTCACCGTCAGAAGATGGGTATGGTATTCCAGCAATTTAACCTGTTCCCGCATATGACAATCCTTAAAAATATGACTATAGCGCCAATTAAGCTCTTGGGACTTTCTAAGGAGGATGCCGAAAACAAGGCTATGGAACTGCTGTCAAAGGTAGGTCTTGCCGACAGAGCGGATGCGTATCCGTCACAGCTTTCAGGTGGTCAGAAGCAACGTGTTGCTATCGTGCGCGCGCTTTGTATGAATCCCGAAGTTATGCTTTTTGATGAACCTACAAGCGCCTTGGATCCCGAAATGGTTGGTGAGGTTTTAACCGTTATAAAGGATCTTGCCGCAAGCGGTATGACAATGGCAATTGTAACACACGAAATGGGATTCGCACGTGAGGTTGCCGACCGAATTATATTTATTGATGAAGGTGTTATTGCCGAGGAAGGTACACCCGAAGAAATATTCAACAGTCCTAAAAATCCGCGCTTACGCGACTTTTTAAGTAAAGTGCTATAAATTTTAGACCTGCAAGTAAACACTTGCAGGTCTTTTTTATTTGGTATTAAAGGTAAAACTTTCGCCTTCATAATCACAAATTACAGTATCACCGTTTTTAACCGAGCCGTCGAGGATTTTTTCACTTAGTGCATCCTCTATGCTATTTTGAATTTCACGGCGTAATGGACGTGCGCCGTATATCGCGTCAAAGCCCTTTTCAGCAAGGCGTGATAGTGTATTATCGGTGAATTCTGCCTTTATGTTAAGATTCAAAAGGCGCTTTTTAAGATTTTCAAGCATTTTTGCGGCTATTTGCTTAATTTCCTCACTTGAAAGCTTGGTGAAAACGATTGTATCATCAACACGGTTTAAGAATTCGGGACGGAAAGCCGATTTAAGCTCACCTAAAACCTTTTCCTTTATATCGGCATTATCAACGCCATCGTTATTATCACCAAAGCCGAAGCTTACTTTCTTTTCGGTAATAAGCCGCGCGCCAATATTAGAGGTCATAATGATTACGGTATTCTTAAAGTCAACCCTTCTGCCTTGCGAATCGGTAAGAATACCATCCTCCAAAATCTGAAGCAAAATATTAAATACATCGGGATGCGCCTTTTCAATTTCATCAAAAAGCACTACCGAATAGGGTTGTCGGCGCACCTTTTCAGGAAGCTGACCGCCCTCCTCAAATCCGACATATCCCGGTGGAGAACCTACAAGTCGGGATACCGTGTGTTTTTCCATATATTCCGACATATCAAGTCTAATCATCATATTCTCGCTACCGAACATTGCTTCCGCCAAAGCCTTACAAAGCTCGGTCTTACCAACACCTGTAGGTCCTAAGAAGATAAACGAACCGATTGGGCGCTTTGGGTCCTTAAGTCCTACTCTGCCACGGCGAATAGCCTTGGCTATCGCGGTTACTGCCTCGTGTTGACCGACAAGTCTTTCGTGCAACACACCCTCAAGCTTTAAAAGGCGCTCACTTTCTTCCTCGGTAAGTTGTACAACGGGTACACCTGTCCACGAAGACACGATTTCGGCAATGGTCTCACCCGTTACGCTACCGGTTGTTCGGTTATTTTTCCAATCATTCTTCTGGGTATCGCGAAGTTCAATAAGGCGTTTTTCCTCATCACGAAGATTTGCCGCGCGCTCAAATTCCTGTGAATTAATCGCATCATCCTTTTCGGCGGCTATAGCACTTATTTTTTCTTCTAAATCCTTAAGGCTATCGGGCGCTGCGCCGACTGAAAGTCGGATTTTTGATGCCGCTTCATCTATTAAGTCAATAGCTTTATCGGGTAAAAAACGGTCGTTTATATATCTTGCCGACAAGGTTACTGCCGCTTCTATGGCTTCATCGGTTATTGCAACCTTATGATGCGCCTCATACTTATCGCGAAGACCCTTTAAAATAAGCACTGCATCTTCTTCGGATGGCTCATTTACGGTTACGGGTTGGAAGCGGCGTTCAAGCGCCGAATCCTTTTCGATATTTTTTCGGTATTCACTTATGGTAGTAGCGCCGATAAGTTGAAAGTCGCCGCGCGCAAGTGACGGCTTTAATATGTTAGCCGCATCGGTTGAGCCCTCTGCCGAGCCCGCACCGATAATCGTATGGATTTCATCGATAAAAAGTATTATATCGTTTGATTTAGTTACCTCTTCGATTACTCCCTTTATACGCTCTTCAAAATCACCGCGGTATTTAGTACCCGCAACCATACCCGTAAGGTCAAGTGTGAAAAGTTTTTTATCTTGAAGAATTTCGGGTACGTCACCGCTAATAATTTTTTGCGCCAAGCCCTCAATAATTGCGGTTTTACCGACACCAGGTTCACCTATCAAGCAGGGATTGTTCTTTGTACGGCGGCAAAGAATCTGTATTACACGCTCTATTTCAGCGCTTCTGCCGATAACGGGGTCTATTTTACCCTTTTTTGCCTCGGCGGTAAGATCTCTGCCAAATTTACGAAGCATTGAGCTCTTATCGCCCTTTTTGCCATCATTAATATCGGTATTACTGTTACCTTGCATTTCTTCGGGCTCAATACCCGCCGCCTTAAGTGCTTGTGCGGTAACGGTTGCGGCATCAACGCCAAGTTCACCGATAAATCTTACAGCATAGTTATCGCCCTCGCTTAATATCGCAATCAGTAAATGCTCGGTGCCAACATACTTTTTACCAAGATTATTACATCCCGTTATTGCGGTTTCAATCACGCGTTTTGCACGCGGTGTAAAATAATCGGGTGATAATCTTGTAGGTGTGCCTGAGCCTATTGTGTTTTTTAACTGTTGCTCTATATTTTCAGCAGTAATACCGTTATTGTTAAGCACTGTTGCCGCAACACCGCTACCTACGCGCAAGAGTCCTAAAAGCAGATGCTCGCTGCCTACATAGGTGTGTCCAAGCAATTGTGCCGAATTTATAGCTTGATTTAAAGCCTCGTTGGCTTTTTCTGTAAATCCTGTGAAATTATATTTCATTAGCTAACTTACTCCTTAAGTGAATTTCGCACCATTTCGGCGCGCCTTATATCTCTTTCCTGCGGGCTCATTTCACCGTATGTGCGCATTAGCATATATGGTTGACCCTCTATTAGCAATTTTATAGGCAGAACATCCTCTATTATGCCTAAACCTATACCAAGTTTAATCTCGCCAAGTCTTTTCATCATCTCTTCACTTGAAAGAATACGTGCATTTTGCAGTATTCCCATTGCGCGCATTGATAAATCCTCTGCATTAATTGGCTCTATCTGACCGCGTAGCGACCGTTCCTTATCAATGAGCTGTGTTGTGATAATCTTAAGGTTATCTATAGCATTCTTTTCGCTTATTCCAAGTGTAATCTGATTTGAAATCTGATAAATTGATGCTACCGCCTTTGAGCCTTCACCGTACATTCCGCGAACGGTAAAGCCGATTTTATTGATAGAATCGGCAAGTGCGGATATTTCACCCGTACTCTCGGTTACAGGAAGATGCAGCATCACTGAAGCACGAAGTCCCGTACCGAGATTTGTAGGACATTCGGTCAGGAAGCCTAAGCGCTCATCAAAAGCAAGGTCAAGTGTACCGCACAACAAGGCATCTATGCTTTCGGCGATATCGTAAGCCTTTTCAAGCTGAAGACCGCCAAGTATTACCTGAATGCGAATATGGTCTTCCTCACCGATCATAACGCTTATTGTTTCATCCTCTGAAAGAATTATTGCCCCATCTTCGCAATTTGATGCAAATTCGCGACTTATTATGTGGCGTTCGACCATAGAATATCGCTCGATTTCAGGGACGTCCTTCATTGCTATATATTTAAGGCTACGCGCAAAGGGAGTATTACTCTCAGAGATTGCGCGTTTTATACGCTCGTTAACCTCAGTTCTTTGAGTGCTTGTCATTCTTGAGGGAAACGGGACACCGCTAAGATTTCTTGCAAGGCGAACACGCGTACTTATAACAACATCATTTTCAGGTGCGTTTTGTGTATACCAGCAGCTCATTTCTCTTCCCCCTCTAATTTTTTTATTTTGTCGCGTATAACGGCGGCTTCTTCGTATTTTTCTTCACGAACAAGACGGTTAAGCTGCATACGAAGTGTTTCTACTGTATCGGTAGAATGTGTTACCGCAAGCGGCGCACGATTTGGTATTTTACCCGTATGCTTGATGCTGCCGTGAACACGCTTGAGATATGGCAAAAGTTCATCATAAAAGGTCTGATAGCATTGTGGACATCCAACCTTTCCGCTTTCGGCAATATCGGAAAAGGTTGCGCCACAGCAACTGCACCGAACAGAGCTTGTTCCCTTTTCAGAAATCCTGACGTCACCAAGCATAGATGCTAACATTTGTGACAGACTGTTACTACCAATGTTGCTATAGCCCTCACTTGCCGCACAGTAGCCACAAAGATTCTTTTCATAAACAACACCGTTTACTACCGAGCGTATATGTGTAGTAGCGTGATTTTTTCCACATTTTTCACATAACATAAGTTAAAACCATCCTTTCATATCTGAACGAGAAGCATTTCCTTTAAGATAGCGGCGCGCAGATAATCCTGCATGATAACAGGTACCGAGCGCATTACATTATTAGAAATTCCCGCATACATAAGTCGCGCACTGTTTTTATCAATAAGGGACGACTGCAAACAGTTTTCGATAACAATTCGCGCACTCAACATATCAATTGCTTCCCCTATAGAATTGATTATATGCATAATTGCCGATGAATTACTCATAACAACGCGTTTAATTTTTATATAACCTCCACCGCCACGGCGACTTTCAATAATATATCCGTGTTCCGGCGTAAATCGGGATGAAAGCACATAGTTTATCTGACTTGGCGCACAACCGATTCCGTTTGCAAATTCATTACGTTGAATTTCGGCGGTATTTTCCCCCGATTCATTAAGCATCCTTAAAATTTCAGCAGTTATTAAATCACTAATTTTCATTTCATCACCATTTTGACCTTTCCTGACTTTAATTATACACGAAAGTCAGGAAAAGTCAATATCTTTTTAAAAAATAAAAAGTAACACAAAAAAAGGTCGCGGCATAGTATGTGTTGAAAGACAAAAAGGAGGTCTTGTTAATATGTGTAACAACAATTGTTTTGGTGGCGGCTGCACTTGGATAATCATCCTTATCCTCATCCTCTTCTGCTGCGGCGGTTGCGGTGGCAACAACAATGACGGTTGCGGCTGCGGTTGCTAATCGGCACATAATGTGAAAAAGCACCTACCGTACGGTAGGTGCTTTTTCTTAGGGTAGAGAAAAGTCCGCCTCTAACGAGACGGACTTTTAAAAACATTAAGAATTAAACGAATTAACCGTTAATCTTGGTAACAACGCCCGAACCAACGGTACGGCCACCCTCACGGATAGCGAAGCGAAGACCCTCTTCAATAGCGATAGGAGTGATGAGCTCAACGTCCATCTCTACATTATCACCAGGCATGCACATCTCAGTGCCTGCGGGAAGGGATACAATACCGGTAACGTCAGTAGTTCTGAAATAGAACTGAGGACGATAGTTGTTGAAGAACGGAGTATGACGACCGCCTTCTTCCTTGTTCAGTACATAAACCTGACCATGGAACTTAGTGTGGGGGTTGATGGAGCCGGGTTTGCAAAGAACCTGACCACGCTCAACTTCGTCACGGCCAACGCCACGGAGAAGAGCACCAACGTTATCGCCAGCCTCACAGTAATCGAGAGTCTTGCGGAACATTTCCATAGAAGTAACAACAGTCTTAGCACGCTCTTCGGTAAGACCGATGATTTCAACTTCATCACCTGCGTTAAGCTGACCACGCTCAACACGGCCGGTAACAACGGTACCACGACCGGAAATGGTCATAACGTCCTCAACAGGCATAAGGAAAGGCATGTCAGCCTTACGATCAGGAGTAGGAATGTAGCTGTCAACAGCATCCATAAGCTCAGCAATAGGAGCATAGATGGGGTCAGCAGGATCGGTAGAAGCAGAATCGAGAGCCTGGAAAGCAGAACCCTTAACGATAGGTGTATCATCGCCGGGGAATTCATACTTATCAAGAGTCTCACGGATTTCCATCTCAACGAGCTCGAGGAGTTCCTCATCGTCAACAAGGTCAGTCTTGTTCATGAATACAACGATGTAAGGAACGCCAACCTGACGAGCAAGGAGAAGGTGCTCCTTGGTCTGAGCCATAGGACCGTCAGTAGAAGCGATAACGAGGATAGCACCGTCCATCTGAGCAGCACCGGTGATCATGTTCTTAACATAGTCAGCGTGTCCGGGGCAGTCAACGTGAGCATAGTGACGATTGTCGGTCTCGTACTCAACGTGAGCGGTGTTGATTGTGATACCACGCTCTCTCTCTTCGGGAGCCTTATCGATGTTTGCATAATCCTCAAAAGAAGCCTGACCCTTAAGAGAAAGGTACTTGGTGATTGCTGCAGTAAGAGTGGTCTTACCATGGTCAACGTGGCCAATGGTACCAATGTTTACGTGCGGCTTATTACGTTCAAATTTTGCCTTTGCCATTGTAAATTTCCTCCTTAAAGAAATTGATTATAATAGGATATTTATAGTTTATCAAATATTGCGAGAAATTTCAAGCATTATTTGAATATTTAATACTTTTTAAAGTATTAGTCGTTTTTAGCACGAGTAGAGATGATCTTTTCAGCGATGCTCTTCGGAACTTCCTTATAGCCATCGGGTTCCATTACATACTGACCGCGACCCTGTGTCTTAGAACGAAGGTCGGTAGCGTAACCGAACATATCACCAAGCGGTACACGTGCGTTAATCTGCTTAAGACCTGAACGGTCCTCAAAGCCCTGAATTTCGCCACGGCGAGAGTTAAGATCGCCGATAACGTCACCCATATACTCTTCAGGAACGATAACGGTAACCTTCATAATAGGCTCTAAGAGTACGGGGTTAGCCTTACGACAAGCTTCCTTGAATGCCATAGAACCGGCAATCTTAAATGCCATTTCGGAAGAGTCAACCTCATGATAAGAACCATCATAAAGAGTAA
>JAXJYT010000191.1:0-1351 GCA_036306845.1 Acutalibacteraceae bacterium
ATGTCTTGGTATGCAGCTTCTGTTTGAAAAAAGCTATGAATACGGCATTCATCAGGGCTTGGGACTTATTAAAGGTGAGGTGCGCCCGATACGCGACGTAGCGCCTGTCAATTTAAAGGTGCCTCATATCGGTTGGAATGCGCTTGATATAAAGCGGGATTCTCCCCTATTAAAAAATGTAAAATCGGGAGACTGCGTATATTTTGTGCACTCGTATTATGCTACCGACTGCGAAGAATCGGTTATCGCCACAACCGAATATGGCGCCCCGCTTACTGCGGCGGTACAGTCAGGCAATATAATGGGATGCCAATTCCACCCCGAAAAGAGCGGTGAGGTTGGTCTTTCAATACTTCGTGCATTTGTCCAAATAGGAGAGAATAAATTATGACAATATTTCCTGCCATTGACCTTTTTGACGGCAAGGCCGTGCGCCTTTTTAAAGGTGACTATAATCAGATGACCGTATACAATGAAAATCCGCTTGAGGTAGCGCGTGATTTTAAGGCTTGCGGCGCCACGCACATTCACACCGTTGATTTAGAGGGCGCAAAGGATGGCACCACCCCTAACCTTGATACAGTTTGCAAAATCAAGCGTGAAACGGGGCTTTTTATTGAAATCGGCGGCGGTATCCGCAGTATAGAGGTTATAGACCGCTATATAAACGCGGGCATTGACCGCGTAATTTTAGGTACCGCGGCAGTAAGCAACCCCGAATTCGTTAAACGTGCCGTAGAAAAATACGGCGAAAAAATTGCCGTTGGTATTGATATTAAGGATGGTTTTGTTGCGATTAAGGGATGGACAGAAACCTCTGCTATTGATGCTTTCGATTTTTGTGAGCAGATGCAGAACATCGGCGTTAAAACGGTTATCTGCACCGATATTTCAAAGGATGGCGCTATGCAGGGCACAAACCACGAATTATATAAGACTTTAAGCGAGAAGTTCAGTATCAATATAATTGCATCGGGCGGTGTTTCATCTATAAAGGATGTACAGCGTCTTACGGAACAAAGGCTTTACGGCGCCATTATTGGCAAGGCGTACTACACGGGTGCCGTTGATTTAAAGGAAGCTATCGAGGTGGCAAAATGATAACAAAAAGAATTATACCTTGCCTTGATGTGCGTGATGGTCGCGTTGTAAAAGGCACGAATTTCGAGGGGCTTCGTGACGTTTCTTCCCCCATTGAGCTTGCTAAATTTTATAGCGCTTGCGGTGCGGATGAGCTTGTTTTTTATGACATAACCGCTTCAAGTGACGGCAGACGACTTTTTACCGATATACTGTGTGAAACCGCAAAAAGTGTTTTTATACCTCTGACCGTTGGCGGCGGCATTAATAC
>JAXJYT010000192.1:0-1831 GCA_036306845.1 Acutalibacteraceae bacterium
CTAAAAACATGGGAATTTCGGGTGATGAGCTGCAAGAACGTGTTTTGTCGATTTGTGATCTTGTAGGCATTCCAAAGGAATATTTATCGGTTTCACCGTTCGACCTATCAGGTGGTGAAAAACGACGTGTTGCAATTGCAGGTGTAATGGCTATGCGTCCTGAAATTATTGTTTTTGATGAACCTGTCGCAGGACTTGATCCAAGGGGTAGAAGTGACGTAGTCCATATGATTCGCGATTACCGCGATACTTATAATGCTACCGTTCTTATCGTTTCACATAATATGGAGGATATGGCGGTGCTTGCTGATAAGCTTATCGTGATGTCAAACGGTAGTCTTGTTGCTTTTGATGAAACCGAAAAAATATTTTCTGACCCTGATTTTTTAAAGGAAATCGGTCTTAATGTTCCGATAGTCACTCAAGTTTTCAGTGAACTTTCAAAATTAGGCGCAGATGTACCGAGCAATATCTTTACTGTAAGTGATGCAGTAGCCTTTATGCTCTCGCGAAAGGGTGGTGAGGGTAATGCTTAAAGATGTTACCTTCGGTCAATATTTTGAGGGTAATTCGTTTGTTCACAAGCTTGACCCAAGATGCAAAATATTACTGCTTATCACAACGATTGTTTTAATTTTTTGCGCTACAAATTTTTATTCACTTGGTGTTGCGGCTACATTTATTGTTTTTGTAATACTTCTTACTAAAATACCGCTTTCTATGTATCTTAAAAATCTTAAGGCTGTTTTGCCGATTATAATTTTTACGGGCATTATTAACCTGTTTTATTCGGCGGGCGGTGAAGAAATAATAAGCTTTTGGCGATTAACCATTACTGTCGGCGGTGTATACCGTGCAATCTATATGGCATCCAGAATAGTGCTTTTAATCCTTGTCAGCGCGGTACTTACCTACACGACAACGCCAAATGACCTTACGGATGCTATTGAAAGTCTGCTATCACCACTAAGATTTATTGGACTTCGTTCAGCGGTACACACACTTGCAATGATGATGACAATTGCTTTAAGATTTATACCTACATTGGTTGAGGAAACACAAAAAATTATGAACGCGCAAAAGGCGCGTGGCGTTGATTTTGAAAATGGCACGTTACGCGAGCGTGTAAAGGCGTTAATACCCATTCTTATTCCGCTGTTGATTTCTTCGGTAAGGCGCGCTTATGAGCTTGCCGAGGCAATGGAATGCCGTTGCTATAATGGTGGTGAGGGTAGGGTTCGTATGAAGCAGTTAACCTTATCTTATCGCGATATAATTTCGACATTTTTTATGATTGTTTGTATTGCGCTTGTATTCGTTATAAACATTATTCTTTAAATTTTGGAGGTGCCTTATGAAAAGAATGTTGCTTACAATTTCATACGATGGCACCGCCTATCACGGTTGGCAGGTGCAACCTAACGGCATTACCGTTCAAGAGAAGTTGCAGGATTGCCTCGAAAAGCTTATGGGTACCCGCCCAAAAATTACGGGTTGTAGCAGAACTGATGCAGGCGTTCACGCCGAGGAATTTTGTTTGCATTTCGATTGCGATGATTGCTTTCCCGAAGGCGCATTTTTAAAAGGACTGAACTCTATTTTACCAAATGATATTGCTCATTATCGTAGTTTTATTTTTCCTGATGCAATGGTTCGCTTTTATAAAAAGAGTCCCATGGATCAAGATGTACAATGTTTATTAGAGAATAATTCTTTTGAATTCTATTTCATTTATGAACATAAAGCTATTGAAATCATTCAGGAATTAAATCAGGTTGTTTTCCAACAACCTAAACAACAATACTATGAATATAAAATTACAACATTACTA
>JAXJYT010000193.1:0-2378 GCA_036306845.1 Acutalibacteraceae bacterium
ATTATGTATTACTATGAAAGTTGGTGCGGTATGACACGAAAGCAAGCCCGCGAGGAAGCATTTATATTAATTTTTGAAAAGCAGTTTAACGATGACCCGATTTCCGATATTCTTGATATGGCTGTTGAGGTGCGTGATATTACACCCGATGACTATATAAAAACAGTTTTTTCGGGTGTGTTTGATACTGTTGAGGAGATAGATTCCGTTATATCAAAAAACGCTGTGGGTTGGAGTATTAAGCGTATAAGCAAATCTGCTTTGGCAATACTTAGACTTGCAATTTATGAAATGAAGTACGTAGATTCAATTCCTGTTTCTGTTTCAATTAATGAAGCGGTTGAAATTGCAAAAAAATATGCAACCAAAGAGGATGCCGCTTTTATAAACGGAATATTATCAACCGTTGCAAAGCAAACCGCTGATGCTTGATTACACAGTTACTGTATCACAACTTAACACCTATGCTAAAACCTTGCTTGAGGGTGACTCAAGACTTTTTGGTATCGGTGTTACGGGTGAGATTTCTAATTTTAAAAATCATTACCAGAGCGGACATTGGTATTTTACACTAAAAGATAATGATGCATCTATACGTTGCGTAATGTTTAGAAACAGTGCGATGCGTGTAGGCTTTAGTGTAGAGGATGGTATGCGTGTTACCGTTCGCGGTAGGGTATCCATTTACGAAAAAGACGGTCAGTATCAATTTTACGCCGAAAGTATGTTACGACTTGGTGAAGGTGATATTTCCGCTGAATTTGAGCGTGTGAAGAAAAAGCTTGAGGCAGAGGGTCTTTTTGATATAGAAAATAAACGCCCATTACCCCAGTTTCCAAAAAGGATTGCAGTCATAACCTCTGATACGGGCGCCGCAGTAAAAGATATATTAAACATAACGTCGCGACGTTATCCGCTATGTGATATTGTTTTGTGTCCTGCTACAGTTCAGGGTGAAAATGCGCCTCGTGATTTGATTGACACGTTAGAGCGCGTTTATGCTTTAGATGATATTGATGTAATAATTATCGGCCGTGGCGGTGGCTCGGCAGAGGATTTGTCTTGCTTTAACGATGAAGCATTGGCAAGAAAAATATATGAATCTCCGTTTCCTGTTATCTCTGCAGTCGGTCACGAAACCGACTTTACGATTTGTGATTTTGTTGCCGACGTACGCGCATCCACACCGTCGCACGCGGCTGAGCTTGCGGTACCCGACGGTAATAAGTTATCATTTGATGTTTTTGCATTGTCAAGAACATTAATAACAAAGCTTAATGTAAAGTATCAACTTTCTCTTGCTAAATATGATGCGGTAATGAATCGCCGCGTTCTTTCTTATCCATTATCTCTTTTAGATACCCGCGTGCAAACTAACGATTTTTTATATGATAAAATTTGCACAACGATGGATAAAAGAAGTAACGATAATACATCCCGACTTTCTAATATTGTAGCAAGGCTTGATGCATTAAGTCCGCTTAAAACAATGTCGCGCGGATTTGCAGTTGCAGAAAAAAACGGAAGCCTTATAAAATCTATTCAAGATATTTCAAAAGATGATAGTATTGACGTTAAATTTTTTGACGGTACGGTTAACTGCAAAGTTATGAACGTACCTGAAAGGAAAAAAGATGAGTAACGAAAAAATAAGCTTTGAAGTGGCACTCAAAAGACTTGAAGAAATTGCAGATTTGCTTGAAAGCAGTACAACCTCTCTTGATGAATCTATGACGCTTTTTGAAGAGGGGGTTGCGCTTTCGAAGGAATGTACGCGACTGCTTAATACAGCAAAGCAAAAAATAGCAACTCTCACAGAGGTTGAAAGTGGGGAACGCTTCGATGATTGAAGAAAAAATACGTGAATATGTATCTAAAATAGATGCAAGACTCGACATAATTTTATCTGAAAGCGGTCAACACTATGATGAGGTTGTTCGTGCAGGAAGATATAGCCTGTTAAACGGCGGTAAGCGTATAAGACCTATTCTTTTACTTGAGTTTTATAAGCTTTGCGGTGGGGATGATGACTGTGCATACAATTTTGCTTGTGCACTCGAAATGATTCACACTTATTCGCTTATACACGATGATCTTCCATGTATGGATGATGACGATATGCGCCGCGGTAAGCCCTCGTGTCATAAACAGTACGGTGAGGCAATGGCTTTACTTGCAGGTGACGCATTATTGACAGAAGCATTCGGTACCGCGGCAAAAACGATAGGAATTCCGTCTGATGCGGTTGTGCGTGCTCTTGCTCAATTATCATCACTTTCAGGCGTTGGCGGAATGATTGGCGGTCAGGTTATGGATATTGCCGGTACTGTACAAAATGACGATGACTTTCTGTTTGAAATGTACCGTCTAAAAACCGG
>JAXJYT010000194.1:0-2555 GCA_036306845.1 Acutalibacteraceae bacterium
AACTTGTAGACCATATTACAGGCTTTGACGAGTTAAAACCTACGCCTAACACAGTTGCCACCGCAAACACACTTGAAGCGTTGCTTGATTTTAGCGAGGTACGCGGTCAGGTAATGGCAAAAAAGGCGCTTGAAGTTGCAGCGGCAGGCGGACATAATATTCTGCTTATCGGTCCACCCGGTGCGGGAAAAAGTATGCTTGCTAAACGTTTGCCCACCATTCTTCCCGAAATGACCTTTGAGGAATCTATTGAAACCACCAAGATACATTCGGTAGCGGGAATTCTTGATAAAAACAATCCGATTGTTACAACAAGACCGTTCCGTTCACCACATCATACAATTTCTTCTGCAGGTCTTACCGGCGGCGGTACTGTACCGCGACCGGGTGAAATATCACTTGCGCACAACGGCGTATTATTTTTGGATGAGTTACCCGAATTCAAACGTGATGCAATGGAAGCGTTGCGTCAACCGCTTGAGGATGGTCGCGTTACCGTATCACGTGTATCAGGAACCATTACATATCCAAGCACTATCACACTTGTTGCGGCTATGAATCCCTGTCCTTGCGGATTTTACGGTCATCCTAGCAAACCGTGCACCTGCTCGCAAAACACAGTCCACAAGTATTTGAGCCGTGTTTCAGGACCGATGCTTGACAGAATCGACCTTCACGTTGAGGTTCCGCCCGTTGAATATGCATCACTTAATGATAAAACTCCTTCCGAGAGCTCGGCGGCTATTCTTGAACGTGTTAATCGTGCAAGAAAAATACAGACCGAGCGTTATCGCGGTACGGGTGTTACCTGCAATGCCCGACTTACGCCTGCTCTTTTGCGCAAATACTGTGTTTTGACTGATGATGCGGCGAATTATTTAAGGCGTAGTTTCGATGAAATCGGACTTTCGGCGCGAGCTTATGACCGAATTTTAAAGGTTGCGCGCACTATAGCTGACCTTGCGGGTAGCGAATTGATTGATAAGCAACATATTTTCTCTGCGATACGATTCAGAACACTTGACCGAAAATATTGGAATGAATAAAAGCAAAAATCCTTTAGCAAACCGCTAAAGGATTTTTATTATTTTCTTTGCCACTTCTTACGAAATTCGGAGGGTGAAATACCCTCAACCCTTTTAAAGGTACGGGAAAAATAATGTGGCGCACCGAGTCCGCAATTATAACCGATATTTTCCACCGATTCATCGCTAAATCGCAATGCGCGCTTTGCTTCGGTTATACGGATAGAGGTAATATAATGATTAATTGTTACGCCGAACTGCTCTTTAAAAACACGGGTAAGATAATACTTATTTATAAAAAACCTTTGCGAGAGCTCATCAAGTGAAATTTTATTGCGGAAATTTTCCGAAATATAATTTGCAATTTCCTGAACATCGCGGCGGTAAACGGAAACGTTATCTTGTACCGGTACACCTTCATTACAAATATTTGTCAGAAGTGATGAAATACACTCATTAATCTCAACATCACGAAAACGGCTATCCGAATCGGCTTTTTGCCATAACGATTTAAAAATCGAGTGAATTTCTGTAGCATTTTTTAGCGTAAAACAAGGCTTTCCGCCCATCTCAATATAATTTTCATATATTTGCGGCATTTTTCACCACTGAAATGCACCCAAACAAGTGACCACAAATCATCCGACGTTTCGTGAAAATACGGCTTACTGCAATCGATAAATACCGAATCACCTGATGTCAGCGCATACTCAACACCATCATAATTTAACACACCGCTACCCTTTTTAACGGTAAAAAATAAAAATGAATCCAAATTATCACGCACATTTTTATGCTTTATCAAAGCATTAAGGGTACCGATTTCTTGTAAATAAAACAAATTTTTACGTGCAAAGGCAGATGGGGTGTAAATTATTCTTTTTGAATCAACATAGTCCTTGCCAAAAAAATTATTATTAGGCACGGTATTCCCCCTAAAGTTTAAATTCCTTGTATGCCTTCCCTGATAAATCCTTCCAAATAAACTCACCGTCTTCAAATATCATATAGCTATGCGCGGAGTCTTCTTTCGGTATGGAAACTGAACCGGGATTGATATATGTATGCGTAGGATATTTTTCACACGCGGGTATATGCGTATGACCGTGAAGTAATATATCATCGGCTTTAAGTGGCGGTAATTTATCATTGTTAAAGTTATGACCGTGTGTAGCATATATAAGGCAATTTTCATAGGTCAATATCGCATAATCTGCAAGAATAGGAAATGTAAGCACCATCTGATCAACCTCGGTATCACAGTTGCCGCGTACACAAAGTATTTTATCAGAAATTGCATTTAACATTTCGATAACCTGCTTTGGCGCATAATCGCGCGGTAGGTCATTTCGCGGACCGTGATAAAGAATATCGCCGAGAAGTAAAATTTTATCCGCTTTTTCGTTTTCAAATGCTTCAAGTAGCGCTTTACAGTAAAACGCCGAGCCGTGTATATCTGATGCTATAAGCCATTTCATAAAATTCACCACTATAATTTAATTTGCAGTATTATTATACAATATTTTTTAC
>JAXJYT010000195.1:0-14330 GCA_036306845.1 Acutalibacteraceae bacterium
CTGCCCCGCTACGATTTTCGCGATTACGGGCAGTGACGGAAAGACCACTACTACAACCCTTATCGCCAAAATGCTTGAAGCGGAGGGCAAAACCGTACACGTTGGCGGCAATATCGGAAAGCCTCTGCTTCCCGAAATAGAAAAAATTCGTCCCGAAGACTTTGTCGTTGTAGAGCTTTCTTCCTTCCAACTTATTTCTATGAGAAAGAGCCCTGACGTTGCGGTTGTTACTAACATAGCGCCGAATCACCTTGACGTACACAAGGATATGGATGAATACGTAGAGGCAAAGCAGAACATTTTACTGCACCAGAACGCGCTTTCGCGCACCGTTTTAAACCGTGACAACGATATAACCGAGGGTTTCCGCCGACACGTACGCGGTCAGTCCTTGGGCTTCAGTATGGAAAAACGCCTTAACAACGGCGCGTGGCTTGATAATGACGGTATTCTGCATATGGCGTACCGCGGAATAGACGTTCCCGTTATCGACCGCAAAGAAATTGCAATAATCGGTGACCATAACGTTGCAAACTATCTTACCGCAATAACTGCGGTATGGGGCTACGTGGGTGTTGACAGTATCTGCAAGGTAGCCCGTGAATTCGGCGGCGTTGAGCATAGAATCGAGCTTGTGCGCGAGGTAAACGGTGTTAAATACTACAACGACTCCATAGCATCAAGTCCAAGCCGTACGATAGCGGGTCTTAAGGCGTTTGACCGCAAGGTAATTCTTATTGCGGGTGGCTATGATAAGCATATTCCGTTTGAGCCGATGGCTCCATACGTGACAGAAAAGGTGAAAACGCTTTACCTTTGCGGTGATACCGCACAAAAGATAGAGGATGCAATAAAAGGCTTTGAGGGTTATAAGGGTTCTCCCGAAATAATCCGCGTTGCCGATATTGCCGAAGCGGTAGAGCGCGCGCACGCTACTGCGGTGGCGGGTGACGTCGTAACACTGAGTCCCGCCTGCGCAAGCTTTGATAAATATCCTAACTTTGCCGCAAGGGGCAACCATTTTAAAGAGTTGGTGAACAAGCTTTGAATAATATAAAAGATATACTGTTTGACCTTTGCCGCGCAGACGGCATCGGTAACGTGCGCGAGGCATCTACCCTTTCGCACGACATATTATCACAATACTGCCGCGTGCGCTACACCGATACGCTTACCGTAATCGGTGAAATGAAGGGGGAAGGCGACTACACCCTTATGCTTGACGCGCACATTGATGAAATCGGTTTTATCGTAACCGACATTGATAATAAGGGATTTTTAACCGTAGACAAGTGTGGTGGCATTGACCTTCGCACGTTGCCCGCGCGCCGCGTTAAAATACACGGTAAGCAGGATGTTATCGGCGTTTTTTGCAGTACACCCCCGCATCTGTCATCGGGCGAAGTAGAATTCGATGATATAAAGAAAATTAAGATTGACTCCCTTTTGGGCGAGGGCGCCAAGGATATAATATCAATCGGCGACTTCGTAACCTTTTTTGATGAGCCTGCGGTTCTTAACGAAACCAAAGTTACCGCCAAGGCGCTTGATGACCGCGCAGGTGTTGTGTGTCTTTTAGAGCTTGCGCGACGTCTTTCGGGCAAAACACTTCCCGTGAACGTGGTTTTTGCACTTAGTGATGCCGAGGCATTGGGTGTCCGTGGCGCTAAAACCGCCACCTTCGACATTTCACCCGACGAGGCAATCGCGCTTGACGTCAGCTTTGCCGACGGTCCCGATATTCCCTCCACCGAATGCGGTAAGCTATCGGGTGGCGCTATGATTGGCGTATCCCCGATTCTTGACCGCCAAATCAGTAATACCCTTCTGAGCATAGCAAAGGAAAATAATATTCCCTGTCAGACCGAGGTTATGGCGGGCAGAACGGGCACCAACGGCGATGCAATCTCGCTTAACAAAACGGGTGTCAGAACGGGACTTGTTTCTATACCTGAACGTAATATGCACACCGCGGTTGAGGTGGTCGATCTTCGTGACATCACCGCCGTTTGCGATATTTTAGAGCAATATATTCTAAAGGGTGGTGTAAAAAATGCTTGATATTTTAAAGACACTCTGCACCCTTTCGGGACCGAGCGGTAACGAGACTTCGGTACGTGAGTTTATCATTTCGCAAATTGACGGCTTTTGCGAATGGAAAACCGACAATATCGGCAACATAATCGCCTTTAAAAAGGGTAAGAAAACACCCGCTAAAAAAATAATGATAGATGCCCACACCGATGAGGTGGGACTGATTATAACCCACATTACCGATAACGGATTTTTGCGTTTTTCTACCCTTGGCGGCATTGATACCGCGGTGCTTATGTTCCGCCGCGTGCTTATAAACGGCAAAACCTTGGGTGTGATTTCGGGCAAACCGATACACCTCACCCACGGGGATGAGGGTAAAAAACTACCCAAATGCGATAGTCTTTATATCGATATCGGCGCTTCCACGCGTGAGGAAGCCGAAAAGGCGGTAAGCCTTGGTGATACCGCCATAATTTGCGGTGATTTTATGGTATCGGGTGATAAAATTCTATCCAAAGCGCTTGATGACCGTATTGGTTGTGCGGCACTTATCAAGCTTTTAAGAAATGATAGTGAATACGATTTTTACGCTACCTTCTCTACCCAAGAGGAATTAGGTCTTCGAGGCGCCAAGGTTGCCGCCTTCAGCGTAAATCCCGATGCGGCTATCGTGCTTGAGGGCACAACTGCCGCCGACATTGCCGACGTACCAAACGAATCACAGGTTTGTAAGCTTGGAAGCGGCGCCGCCGTTTCCTTTATGGACCGCTCAACGCTATATGACCGTGAATACTATAACGCCGCACTTGCAAGTGGCATACCCGCTCAACCGAAGGCGGCGGCTACGGGTGGCAATAATGCGGGCAGCATACACCTGAGCGGTAAGGGTGTTCGTACCGTTGCAATTTCCGCGCCTTGCCGTTATATTCATTCGGCATCATCGGTTGCCGATCTGCGCGATATAAACGCCGTATACGAGCTTGCAAAATATATGCTAAACTATATTGCGGAAAATGATTAGGCTTATTAACGCTCTGCCCGATGCAAGTGAGCGCAATTTAGAGCTTACACGGATTAAATGCACCTATAAGGCGTATAGCAATGACGCGCTTTTTTGGATACAGGATGATTTTCGCGTTCTTATTTGTATGCTTGACGGTAATATGACAATATATAACCGTAACGCCGATTTGGTTGAGCTTAAAGAATTCATAACCTTAATCGGTCCTGCCTCGGTATTCTCGGATATTGATACGCTTATGGCGCTCTTCGGAAACGGTTTTGAAGAAGTGCAGGTCATGGGATGCGAGTGCGAGGGTGAATATGCGCCTTGCGATACGGTGAATAGCCGGGAGATTTACAAGCTTCTTAACGTGTCGGGGCTTGAGCTTCCCGATTACCCGTATTTTGCGGTAGATTACTGTCACAGAATCAACCGCTTGCTTGCCGATTATTTTGCAATAAAGGAAAAATGTGCCGCTATTACCTTCCATTCGGACAAGCACTGCATACTAAACGGTATAGCAAGCCACGAAAAAGGTATGGGCAGTGTGGCACTGGGCGCCATTATGTATAAAAACCGCGGCAGATATATGCTTTGCGCCTGCCGTGAAGATATTAAACCGTTTTATATTAAAAACGGATTCAAACCGCTATATAAAGCGGGATACTGGAGGAAAAATGCTTGAACTTTTTTAAATTTGACAAGGTACTCGAGGAATATGACCGCGCCGCACTTAAGCGGTGTGAGCCGAGCTTTAAAAGAATAGAAGAAATCACCGAATACAATCAGACCAAGGTACTGGGCGCCTTTATAAAGCACCGTGTAGGTGAAATGCATTTAGGCATTTCTACGGGCTACGGCTACGGCGATGAGGGTCGTGATAATCTTGACCGCGTGTTAGCCGAATGTATGGGCGCCGAGGATGCGCTTATACGCCATAGCTTTGCAAGTGGCACACATACCCTTACCGTTGCGCTTTTTGGCATTTTGCGTCCCGGCGACAAGGTGCTTGTACTTACAGGCAGACCCTATGATACCATTACGGGTGTTTTCGGTATTGACGAAAAGAGTGACGGCTCGCTTGCCGATTTCGGTGTCAAATACAATCAGGTAGAGCTGCTGCCCGACGGTACACCCGATATTAACGCTATCCGCAGTGAACTTTCCTGGGGGAACTATAAGATGGCGTACATTCAACGCTCGCGCGGATACAGTCTTAGACCCAGTCTTACAATAGACGATATAAAACTTCTTTGTGATACAGTACGTGAGGTTTCACCGCAAACCGTAATTATGGTGGACAACTGCTACGGCGAATTTGTAGAAACACGTGAGCCGTGTGAGGTGGGCGCCGATATAATTGCAGGCTCGCTCATTAAAAACGCAGGCGGCGGAATTGCACCAACGGGTGGATATATCGCAGGCAAGGCGCGTTATATAGAGATGTGCGCCAACCGTATGACCTGCCCCGGTGTCGGTCGCGAGGTGGGCGCTACGCTCGGCCATAACCGTGAGCTTTATATGGGACTTTTCTCTGCTCCCCACGTTGTAGGCGAGGCGCTTAAGACCGCCGTTTATTCCTCTGCGCTTTTAGAAATGGCGGGATATAAGGTTTCCCCAACCTTTGATGAGAAACGCGGCGACATAATACAAAGCGTTGTACTTAAAAACCGTGAGGCACTTATTGCCTTTTGTCAGGGTATGCAGTCGGGCGCTCCCGTCGACTCCTTTGCAATTCCCCAGCCGGCCCCAATGCCCGGTTATGATGATGAGGTTATTATGGCGGCAGGCGCATTCACTTTAGGCTCTTCAATAGAGCTTTCCGCCGACGCGCCGCTTCGTGAGCCGTATGCCGCATGGATGCAGGGTGGCATTAATTTTCATAGCGCCAAAACGGGAGTTTTGCTTGCGGTACAAAGTATGATACGCCGCGGAGCACTTGTTTTGAAATAAATCTGGCTAAAGGAGACCATACCGATGCAAAAATTATTTGACGGCGAGGTATATGATATCATTCCAAAATCCGACGGGATTGTGTTTTCATACTGTAAGGGTGTAGTGGATGAAAAGGTCGTAATCGGCTTTCAGATGATATCCACCGAAAACGGCACCATCACCGATGTTGCAAACAACATTTATCTGCTTGCAAAATACGGACCCGATTATAATATTGCCGTTAGCCTTTGCGATAACTTTGTGACATCCAAGGCGCTCTTGATGCCAAGCGGCAGACTGTTTGTCTGCACCGCCGAGGGTGAGGCGCACTTTATCGAGGGTGACGGCACGGTATCCCTTTCGGGTGAGCTTAAATACCGCGACCACGCCCCTTCTGACATCGCACTTTATAAAAACGCCGTGTGGGGTTGCTTTGCACAAAACAACGTGCTTATTCGCTTTAATCCTACCACTATGCGTGAAGAACTTCGTATTGGCGGAGTACGCTCCCCCTTTGCGAGTCCGCGAAGCATATTCGTAAGGGATAATATAGCAACCGTTTGCAATGCCGATTCAAACAAGCTTACACGCGTTAATCTTGATAGCTACACCGTAGAAGATTATCACGAATTCACCGAAACGGTGCACGGCTATGTAAGTGTCGGCAAGTACGAATTCGTGTTGCTTGATTCGGGGCTTTACGTAATATGAGCGGTGAGATTTTTGAAAAAATATATGCGGTTGTAAGAAAAATACCAAAAGGTAAGGTTGCGACCTATGGGCAGGTAGCCGCGGCGGCGGGAAATCCGCATTGGTCGCAGGTGGTCGGCTACGCACTGCACGCCAATCCCGACCCCGCTACAATTAAGTGTCACCGTGTGGTAAACCGTTTCGGCGGTCTTTCACCCGCTTTTGCCTTTGGCGGCATTCATGCTCACGCCGAGCTTTTACGGCAAGATGGTATCGTTGTTCGCGAGGATATGACCGTCGACCTTGGGCGTTACCTTGTCGACATATCGGTGCTATCTTCTTGACAAGCGACGACAAAAATAGTATTATGTTTAAAGTAAATATATATTATATACTGCTCCATAAAAAACTTGGGGGATTTTAAAATGTTTGAAACTACAATTATGCTTAAAAATTTTGAGGCGGTAAAGGAATTCGTTGATATTGCCAACTCGAAGGATTACGATATAGAGCTTATGTCGGGCAAGTACATCGTTAACGCTAAATCAATAATGGGTGTCTTTAGTCTTGACCTTACCAAACCGATGGTTATGGTTGCGCACTGTGATACCTCGGCAGAGCTTGCAAGACAAACCGCTCAATTTGCTTATACAAAATAACAAAAAGCCGCCTATGGCGGCTTTATTTGACCTATTTCAGTCTCTTGGGAGAAACAAAATTTATGAACTGCATTGAACTTAGAAAAAAGCTTATAGAACACGATTTTGGCAATATGAACGCCCGTCAGTTTGAAGCCGTTACCACCGTAAATGGCGCATTGCTTGTTTTGGCGGGTGCGGGTAGCGGTAAAACTACCGTGCTTGTAAACCGTATTGCCAATCTTGTAAAATACGGCAACGCATATAAAAGCGATATTTGTCGGAATTTAACCGAAGAAGATATTGCCGCCGCGCACCAATATTTAGAGGGTAAGAGCGACGTCCTTCCCCAAGGTGCGTTCTGCGTTGATGCGCCACGTCCTTGGGAAATTCTTGCCATCACCTTTACGAACAAGGCGGCAGGTGAGCTTAAGGAGCGTATTGCCCGCAAGCTGACTGTAGGCGCCGAGGATATATGGGCGGGCACCTTCCACAGTATCTGCGGTAAAATTCTTCGTATGAACGCCGAGCGCATCGGCTTTACCTCCCACTTTACAATATACGATACCGACGATCAGAAGCGTCTTATGAAGGATATTATGAAGGAGCAGCGCATAGATGAAAAGCTGTTTCCTCCAAAGGCGGTACTGTCGGCAATTTCAAGCGCAAAGGATTCGCTTGTTTCACCCGAAGAATTTTTAGCAACTGCGGGTAACGACCTTAAAAATCAGACGGTAGCCAAGCTATACCGCGAATATCAGAAACGCCTTACTGCCGCCGATGCGATGGACTTCGATGATATGATTTGTCACACCGTTAGGCTTTTCAGTGAGAACGATGACGTTTTAGAACGCTATAGCGGTCGGTTCCGCTACATAATGGTTGATGAGTATCAGGATACAAACCACGCACAGTATGAGCTTGTAAGACTTTTGTCCACAGTTCACGGAAATCTTTGCGTTGTGGGTGATGATGACCAGAGTATCTACCGCTTCCGTGGTGCAACCATTGAAAACATACTTAATTTTGAGGATGATTTCCGCGGCGCCGTTACTATCCGACTTGAGCAGAATTACCGCTCTACAGGTAATATACTTTCTGCGGCTAACGAGGTTATTGCGAATAACAAGGGCAGAAAGGGTAAAACCCTTTGGACCGCGGGTGAGGACGGAGACCCCATCGGCATCTACACCGCATCGGATGAGCGGGGTGAGGCGCGTTATATAACCGACTGTATCCTTGAAAACGTTAAAAGCGGCGCTAAATTCAGTGACCACGCCGTGCTTTACCGTATGAATGCACTGTCTGCAGCGGTCGAAAACGTGTTTGCGCGAAGCGGCGTTTCCTACCGTGTTATCGGCGGTATGCGATTCTATGACCGCAAGGAAATCCGCGACGTTTTAGCGTATCTTAATCTTATACACAATAATAATGATGAAATAAGACTTCGCCGTATTATAAACGAACCAAAGCGTGGCATTGGTGCTACCACCGTAAATAACGCTATGGAAATTTCGGCTACGCTGGGTATTTCTCTATTTGAATGCTTTAAGACCGCCGACCAATATGCTTCTATCGGTCGCGCCGCCGCAACAAAGCTTTTGGAATTTTGCAGTATGATTCACGAACTATCTGAGCTTGAGGAATCCATACCGCTCAGCGCCCTTGTAGAGCAGATGCTTGATAAAACGGGATACCGCTTAGCGCTCGAAACCGATACATCACCCGAGGCGGCAGACCGCCTTTTGAACGTTCAGGAATTTGTAAACACCGTAAAGCAGTATGAGCTTGAAAACGACGAGCCTACTCTATCTGCATTCCTTGAGGAAATTGCCCTTGTAAGTGATATCGATTCGATGAACGAAACCGATGATAAGGTAACGCTTATGACGGTACACTCGGCAAAGGGGCTTGAGTTTGAGCGCGTGTTCTTGGTAGGTATGGAGGAGGGCGTATTCCCCGGTCAACAGTCAATCTTCGGCGGAAATTCCGAAATTGAAGAGGAACGCCGACTTGCCTACGTTGCTATTACCCGCGCAAAAAGTAAGCTTATAATTACCAACGCCACCACCCGTATGCTATACGGCTCTACGGGAAGAAATATGCCGTCCCGATTCTTAAGAGAAATACCGAAGGAATACTGTAGCGAATCGGCGCAAATTGATATGGGCTTCAGTTATGGCGGTGGGTATAGGAACCGCTCGGATTACGGCTATAACAATCAAAGCAACGCCGTTCACGTTTACGGCGGCGGAACGCCCGTAAAGTCTGCCAAAGCATCATCGTTTGGCACCTATTCTGCCGCAAAATCTGTCGCTTCAAGCAATACTGCGGCTTCATATTCGGCAGGACAAACGGTAGAGCACAAAACCTTCGGTAAGGGACTTATACTAAGCTGTAGCTCTATGGGCAACGATACCCTGCTTGAAATCGCATTTGAAAACGTAGGCACTAAAAAACTGATGGCAGGATACGCAAAATTAAAAATTCTTTAATACATTTAAGCAAAATTTGTGATAATATAGGGTAAAGAATTAAAAGGAGTATTTCTTTATGCTTGCACCATCTCGCGTTATTAAGCAAACCGCGCTTACTGCACTTCGCGGCAACTGGCTTAAATCCATAGTCGTATCAAGCGCAGTAATATTCGCGTTGTTCGTTTGCATTTTAGTTTCAGATTTAATCGCTACCATCACCTCCCAAGTTTTTGGGATAATACTTTTGGTTTTGTTATGCTTTTTGCTGATATCACCGCTCTTTTTAAGTGCGCTCAATTTTTGGCGGCGTTTACTTTGGGGAGAGGATGATAACCCCGTACTGATCTTTTCCTGTTTTGCGGATATATATGAATACCGCCGCTCACTTGAGATTACGGCGATGATAGCCGTTCGCCTTTTGGCAAATGGTGCACTGCTTTTGTCCCCTTGCCTTATAGTACGGATTTTTGCAAGCAGTCGACTGTACAGTATTATAAACGTTCCTATGCCCGTCTGGGCAGGAAGCCTTATATACGTTGCCTCGTTTTTAGGGGTGCTTGGCGGGCTTGCGCTATTCTTCCTTATGCTAAAGCTATATATAGCGCCCTTTTTATTCGTTGCCGACTGTAATATGGATGCGGATGAGGCGATAAATATGTCCACCATAATTTCAAAACGCACCTCATCCGATTTCTTTTGGCTTATCATCAGTTTTTCAGGCTATATTATTGCCGGTATTTTCGTAATTCCGCTCATCTTTATCCTCCCGTATTTCGTTTGTTCTTATCTTGTGCATTGCCGTTTTGCAGTAGCGCAGTATAACCGCGATGCCGACCGCTTTAATACCGATAATTCAACCACTTATAAGGTAGGTTAGTGTTATGTTTAAAAGCATTCTTTTTAAAGGCGTATACGTATTAGCCGCAATAATTATAATCATTAATACAGTTTGTGTTATATACCAAAGTCTTTTCCCTGATATAAATGAGCTTCCACCCGGCGTTTGTGTATATACTGAAAGCTCACCCGAAGGCGATAAAACGTTTAACCTTTTTGTTGTAAAAAACAACGTGGGTTGCGGTGTCAGGGGTGAGGTCACACTTAAAAACGGTGACGTGTACAACGTTTTCTGGCAAACGGGCATTGATGATGCTACTGCCTTTTGGGCAGATAACGTTCATATCGTGGTAAACGACGTGGCAGTAAACGTGGGCGCTATTCCCTATGACTGCCGTAACGGTACCTCCCTTTTTGCCGAGGGTGTAATTTCTCCTAAATTTATTGACAGTGGTGCAGTATCTTAATATGAATAAGAACGATATTATAGCGCTTGAGATAACCGATATTTCAAGCGACGGAAGCGGTATCGGTCACTACGACGGTATGGCGGTATTTGTACCGCAAACCGCAGTCGGTGACAAAATAACCGCACGTATTTTAAAGGTTAAAAAAAGCTACGCCTTCGCGCGTATGGAAGAGCTTTCAGAGGGGTCATCCTGCCGTATTGCAGTGGATTGCCCCTCTTTTAACCGTTGTGGCGGTTGTTCGTTAAGACACGTTAATTATAAGGCGGAGTGTGACATCAAATACCGTCACGTAAAAGAGACTATGCGCCGAATAGGCGGCGTAAATTTTGCGCCCGAATCCTTGGTGCCGTCCCCCCATTACGAGCGTTATCGCAACAAGGCGCAGTATCCTATTGCCAGCGACGGTACCGCGGGATTTTTCGCACCCCGAAGTCACCGCATTATTCCTATTTGCGACTGTCTTTTAGAACCACAGGAATTTTCTGCTTGCGCCAATATACTAAAGGATTGGATAAATACAAACGGCGTTAGCGTTTATAACGAAGAAACACATAAAGGTCTTGTACGGCATTTATATCTTAGAAAGGCACGCGCCACGAACGAGCTTATGGTGGTGCTTGTAATAAACGGCAATACTCTGCCGCACAGCGATTTGCTTATTGAAGCCTTAAAGGTAACGTTTGGCAATTTACTACATAGCGTTCAGCTTAATATAAACACAAAATCCACCAACGTTGTTTTGGGGGATAAAAACGTTCTGCTTTACGGAAGCCCTTATATCACCGATATACTTTGCGGTGTAAGTGTTCGTATTTCACCGCACTCGTTTTATCAGGTTAACCGTAATGCTGCCGAGCTTTTATACGGTATTGCAAAGGAATACGCCGCGCCCGAAAATAAAACCGTACTTGACCTGTACTGCGGTGCGGGCACTATCGGTCTTTCGATGGCAGACACAGCAAAATCAGTAATTGGTGTCGAAATTGTTCCCGCCGCCATAGAGGACGCCAACTTTAACGCTAAAGCAAACGGCATTTCTAACGCGCGGTTTATATGCGCCGATGCCGCAAAAGCCGCCCTGAAATTAGCAACCGAGGGCATTAAGCCCGACGTCGTAATTCTTGACCCACCGCGCAAGGGGTGCGAGGAAGCGCTTCTGCATACGGTAGCAAAGGACTTTTCACCGAACCGTATCGTTTACGTTTCGTGCGACGTGGCAACACTTGCACGCGATACCGCAATACTGCAAACACTCGGATATGAAATTAAAGAGTATACCCCCGTGGATATGTTCCCCCGCACCACGCATGTGGAAACGGTAGCGCTTTTCACCAAAACAAATTAACAAAAACTCAAACCCCCACACTGCATAAAGCTATGTGGGGGTTGTTTTATTTCGTATTCATAATCTCACGTAGAGCGGCTTTATTTTGCGGCGCATCAGAAAAAATCGCGCTATACGAATAGTATATATGTCCCGATATATCGGAATCCTTCAGACACGCAACTGACTGTCTTTTAAGCAAAGTGGGGTTATCATTCCATTCGCTACGGTCCGGCTCGCTTTCGGTACCGATTTTATATGCGGCAAGACCTATCATCAATCGTGCGTTACCCATATTTAAAAGCTCTTTCCATTCTTCAACAAGGTTATTGAACCGATATTCATCGATAGGATAATCAAAGCCAAAATAAATTTGCGGAATTATAATGTCCACACAGTCACTTTCTATCCACGCCTTAACATCGGCAAAAAGATTATCGTAGTTATTCTGCAACGATGCGGCAGGACTGATGCTGAAAAGCTTATCCTTACTGTAAAATTTTACCGCCGTATATGTACCCGAAATCAGCGCGTTCACGTTAGCCCTTCGCCAATCGGCAAGGCCGAGCGTATTCTCGGTATCCGCACAGTATTTTTCGTAAGTTTTTCGGTCAAATTCGGCATCGGCCGTAGGATAAAAGTAGTCATCGAAATGGATACCGTCTACGTCGTAGCCTTCAAGTATTTCGCGCACGCCGTCTATCACAAGCCGTTGCACCGCGGGTGCGGCAGGATTTAGATAAATACCGTCGCAAAACAGTACATTGCAGTCATTTTCCGCATCCTCATCATTAAGCCATTTGTATGCGGGGCTATCGTTTGGCAGAGCATTTATATCGGTTTCTCTGCTTACCCTGTACGGATTAATCCAAGCATGGAACCGCATATTATTCTGCTTGGCTATACTCACCATAAATTCCATAGCATCAAAGGAAAGTCCACGCGCCGTTTCCCTTAGTGGAAAGTATTCCGAGTTAAAAAGCGAATCGCAAAAAGGGCGGATATGCACAAAAACATCGGTTATGCCTATTGTTTTACAGTTTTCAATCGCCGCGGCAAATTCCGTCTTGAAGTCACCCGAGAGCATCTTATCAAGCTCTAAATAAGAAAACCATACACCCGTAGTGTATTCGGTTTCAGATTGAACGGCAGCGTCACCCTTTGCAGCGCAACCGCAAAAAAGCAAGGCAATCAAAATTACCGAACATATCGCCCTTTTCATAACATCACCCTCATTAAAGCGTTTTATATTTAAAGGCTATCGCGCCTACCCTGGTATCGCCCGTACCCTCTACCCTTACACTGAGTTTTCTTACGGGGTTAATACCATTTTGCTTCAGAACATCGCTTTGGGACAGCAAACTGCGTGAAAGCATATTTTTACCGTCTGAAAGTATAATTTTCCCGCCATAAGTCAACGCGGCATCTATGCTTACACACTCTACCCTTTTAAAGCGTTCGGGCGCATCAAAATCTAAATCCGCGGTAGCAAACACAGTATCTATATCATGATACTCTTCGGTAAATTTTACGGTATCACTTACTATAACCTTATCGGGCCCGTCCTTAAAGGTGGCGCAATAGCACCACAGAGCTTCACTGTCAACGGCACCCAAAACGCAGGTTTCTCCTGCGGTAATTCCCGTACTGATTTTAATACCTTCAGGCAGTTTCCAATAGTACCATGCAATAGTATCCGTAGGATTTGCGTTATCGGTATATTGCGGACTGTATCCGAAGCCTTTTACACGGTGATACATAAGATAAGCGTTACCGTCCGCAATCAGCATATAGTATCCTTTATGCACTACCGCAAAGGCGGTTTTAAGGGTATCGGCGCCTAAATCGGCTATACTGTGCGCCAACGGCAAGGAAAGCTTATAAATATTATTTTCCTTTCCGTAGGTGGTAGTAACAAGCATATACACCTGACCGTTACTGTCCGCCCACACAAGTCGGTTGCCGCATCGCGCTACCGTATGGGGACAGTCACATCCGATACGCTCGCTTATTGCTACCGCCTCTAACCTATCGGTAGCGCCGATATCTTCAGTACGGTCTATAAGCACGGGCGAATTCTGCTCCTTACCCCTATTTATATCTATTCGGTAACATTCCGATGCCTTAAATGCAATAAGCTTGTTGCTTTGTAGGCCGAGCGCAGTAATGCCACTGGTGCTATCACCCGCCGCAGTTTTAGCATTTTGCGGGAAATATAGCGGATTAGAAAGCCTTGCGGAATAGATTTCATTAGGCTTCTTCGTGTTGCCGCAAACAAAAAGTCTTGAATTATACACAAGACAATGCTTGGAGCTTACAACTGATGATAGTCCATTTGTAACGCTTTTACAAGCCTTAATTACAATATTGTTATTACTGCAATATGGAAGCAACGGAATATGATACGGGTCTGCGCCGTGCAAAAAGCTTATTACACCTGCCTTGCGGTCACATCGCACGGTCACATCATCACCCGAAAATTTTGAGGTAGCGGTATCGGAATTTACGGGTATAATCCATTCGGTATAGCTTTTTGAATCGGAATATATACGGCAATGAACCGCCGTACCGCTATCGATATTTGATATAGGCATATTAAAAACGCTTGATATGCCGTCCGATGTAAAATAAACCTTGAATTCACCCGTAAGAAGATTTCTTTGCTCTAAAAATTGTGGTGTCGGATAAGAGAGCGAATAAATATCACGCGCCTCATTATAGCGCGTACCCAGGCCGTTAATATACAGCACAGGTACATAGTAGTTATTTCTGCAATCAAGCCATTCTTTAAGGTTGGCAGAAGCTTCGTATATATTATACTGCTCATTCTGACCGCTTTTTCTTGCTATAAATACATAGATTCCCGCGCCAAGTGTTTTATCACCCACCGCAACAAATATACTTTGCGGAATATAAAAG
>JAXJYT010000196.1:0-18960 GCA_036306845.1 Acutalibacteraceae bacterium
GTTCAGCTCCTTACTTCGATCTTGAAATCGACGGTATTACTCTTCTTGACAGAAACTACGGCTGATAAATTATAATTTTTATAGTTTGAGGCGAGGGCAACTCCCTCGCCTTAAACTAATTTTGAAGAAAGTATTAAAGTAAGTCTATAATATTTTCTTGAGAATTATTTGAACGGAGGTTTAACGTGGATAAGCAACCTGCAATTCAACTGAAAAACATAACCAAGCGCTTTGGTAAGGTTATCGCTAACAACAACGTTAATCTTACTGCATACCGTGGTGAAATACTTTCAATCCTTGGTGAAAACGGTAGTGGTAAAACAACACTTATGAATATGATATCGGGTATTTATTTTCCCGATGAAGGTCAGATTTCCATTGACGGAAACGACGTAGTAATCACCTCACCGAAGGATGCCTTCCAATATAAAATCGGTATGATACATCAACACTTTAAGCTTGTTGATGTTTTTACTGCTGCCGAAAATATTGTTTTAGGTCTTGAAGACGGTAAATATAATCTTAAGGCATCGGTTGAACAGATTAAAAAAATCAGTGAACAGTACGGCTTTGAGCTTGAACCGGAAAAGAAAATATATACTATGTCTGTTTCGGAAAAGCAGACGGTTGAAATCATTAAAGTGCTTTATCGCGGCGCGGATATTCTTATACTTGATGAGCCTACCGCTGTTTTAACACCGCAGGAAACCGAAAAGCTATTTAACATTTTGCGCCGTATGCGTGATGACGGAAAATGTATAATTATAATTACGCATAAACTGCACGAGGTTTTATCGCTTTCTGACCGCGTTGCAGTACTTCGAAAAGGCGAATATGTCGGTACGGTTAATACCTGTGAAACTAATGAGTCTGAGCTTACCGAAATGATGGTTGGTAAGAAGGTAGAGCTTAACATTAAGCGTACCGAGCCTCACGATACCGAGGAACGTTTGGTGGTAAAGGATATTACCTGCCTTGACCGTATGGGCGCTACCATTCTTGATAATGTTTCTTTTGTAGCAAAATCGGGTGAGATTCTCGGTATTGCAGGTATTGCGGGTAGCGGTCAACGTGAATTGCTTGAATCTATTGCGGGTCTTCAGCATTTAACATCGGGTGAGATTCTTTATCTTAATCCTAAGACACAGGAAGTTGAAAATCTACGTGATAAAACACCCGTACAAATCAGAAATATGGGTGTAAGACTTTCTTTCGTACCTGAAGACCGTTTAGGTATGGGTCTTGTCGGCAATATGGACATTGTTGACAATATGATGCTTCGTAGCTATTCGAAGGGTCGTTCATTGTTTTTAAAGCGTAAAAAGCCTAAGGATTTGGCAATGAAGATAATTCACGACCTTGAGGTTGTAACGCCGAGTGCTGCAACACCCGTACGTAGACTTTCGGGTGGTAATGTTCAAAAGGTACTTGTTGGCCGTGAAATTGCATCTTCACCTACAGTACTTATGGTTGCATATCCCGTTCGCGGACTTGACATAAATTCATCTTATATGATTTACAACCTTTTGAATGAACAAAAGGAAAAGGGTGTAACGGTTATTTTTGTTGGTGAGGATCTTGACGTTCTTATCGAACTTTGTGATAGAATCGTTGTAATCGGTTCCGGTCGCATTACAGGTACTGTAGATGCGCGTAATACAACAAAAGAGGAAATTGGTCTTCTTATGACAAAATCCAAGCAGGAGGGAAGCGACAATGAACAGTAATTCGTGTGTTAAAACACATCGTGAACCGTTATTTCACGTTGTAAAGCGTGATGATTTGCCGCAGTGGAAAGCTTGGATAATTCGTGTTATTACAATTATTATCGCGTTCTTTGTAGTTGGATTTCTTTCTATGGCGGTAAGTGAAAAAAGCTTTGGTGAAACATATCAGATTATGTTTACCGGTGTTTTCGGTAAAATTTTTGAAGGTAGAACTACAATGCTTTGGAAATATCTGCAGGAAATTGCAGTTTTGCTTTGCTTAGCATTGGCGCTTACGCCTGCGTTTAAAATGAAGTTCTGGAATTGCGGTGCCGAAGGACAAGCGCTTGTAGGTGGCTTGGCAGCTATCATTTGTATGATTGAGTTAGGTCCGGTATTACCGTATCCTGTACTTATTATTGTTATTGCTTTGTCAAGTATTCTTGCAGGTGCCATCTGGGGTGTTATTCCTGCAATTTTCAAGGCACTCTTTAATACGAATGAAACACTGTTTACCCTAATGATGAACTATATTGCAACACAAATTATTGCATATTACGTTTATATTAAAGGCGGCGGTTCAAACGTTATTAACCCCGTTTTATACGGTAACTTCCCATCGGTTGGAACAAATGATTATTTTGTTAATATTGTAATCGTTGCCGTTATCACTGTTCTTATGTACATATACTTAAGATTCAGCAAACAGGGTTATGAAATTTCTGTTGTTGGTGAAAGTCAGAATACGGCCCGTTATATCGGCGTTAACGTTAAAAAGGTAATTATTCGTACAATGATAATTTCGGGTGCCTTGTGCGGTGTTACGGGTATGTTGCTTGTAGCAGGTAAGGACCATAGTATTAACGTGAACAGTGTGGGCGGTCAAGGCTTTACCGCAATTCTTATGTCGTGGCTTGGTCAGTTTAATCCGTTTATTATGGTTGTTATGACTGCTATTGTTGTGTTTTTAAGATTGGGTGTAGCCAAGGTAGCCGATACCGCGTTACTAAACTCATCCTTCTCAGAAATTATGGTAGGCTTGGTTATTTTAATGCTTGTTGGCTGTGAATTTTTCGTTAGCTATACAATCAAATTCAAGCACGGTAAGAAGGAGACACGCGTATGATTATTCAATTTATTTGTCGTGCAATTTTGCTTGGTGTGCCGCTTCTTTACGGCTCCACCGGTGAAATCATTACCGAAAAATCGGGACATCTTAACCTTGGTATTCCCGGTATAATGTACGTTGGTGCAATTAGCGGTGTTGTAGGATCCTTTCTTTATGAGAATTCTTGCGGTAATGATATCGCCAATATGAATCCGATGCTTGCCATACTTATACCGCTTTTATGTGCAATAATCGGCGCTACATTAATGGGACTTATCTTTAGCTTCCTTACAGTAACCCTTCACGCAAATCAGAACGTTACGGGTCTTGCGCTTACCACCTTGGGTATTGGTCTTGGCAACTTTCTTGGTGCTTCACTTATCAATATTACTGAAAGTGAACTTCCTTCTATCGCACTTACAAAAACAAGCTCATTCTTCTCTGCTCAATTACCGTTTGCCGATGATTTAGGTTGGTTTGGCGAGCTTTTATTCTCTCACGATTTTCTGACTTATTTTGCCATTATTGTTGCAGTTGTAACGTCGGTTATATTAAACCGTACACGTGTTGGTCTTAATTTGCGTTCTGTAGGTGAAAATCCTGCTACCGCAGATGCCGCAGGTATTAATGTTACAAAATATAGATATGTTGCTACCTGTATCGGCAGTGCGATTGCAGGTCTTGGCGGTTTGCAGTACGTTATGGCATATGCAAGCGGTGTTTGGTCAAACAATGCCTTTGGTGACAGAGGTTGGATGGCGATTGCACTCGTTATATTTGCCCTTTGGAAGCCTTCTGTTGCAATTGTTGGCTCATTCCTTTTCGGTGCACTTTGTAATGCTAATAACTATATTCAAGGTCTTGGAACCGAAACACAGGAATTGTTTAAAATGCTTCCGTACGTTGTTACCATCATTGTTCTTATTATTACAAGTATGCGTAAAAAGCGAGAGCATCAACCCCCGCAAAGTTTGGGACTTTCTTATTTCAGAGAAGAAAGATAAAATTAAAGCCGTGGTTTTCCACGGCTTTTTTGTTATTCAATTTCACTTTCACTTCGTATTTTTTTAATCCATTTACCGCTTTTAAGGCGCCATACACACCAAACGGCTTTCAGTATCTGATCAAACTTTAAAGCAAAGTATATCCAAAATGCAGGAAGATGTAATACCAAGCCTGCTATAATTCCAAGTGGTAGGGAAGCGACCCACAAAAATAAATTATCGGCAAGCATAAGCATTTTTGTATCGCCGCCGCCACGTAATACGCCCTTTGTCATAATGCTGTTTGTGGCTTGAAAAACAATGATAATACTTATTGAAAGCATAAGCTCCCGTGCAATTTTTTGAGTATCAAAGGATAAATTATATGCCGAAATCATAGGCAAGCTTATTATGTTGATAATTATTGCTGCAATAATACCGAAAATAAAGCCTATTCCTAAAAATGCCCATCCTTGTTCGTACGCTTTTTTACGGTCGCCAGAGCCTAATGTATAACCTGTAACTATTGCACCTGCTTGTGAGAAGCCCTGCGTCATAACCGAGCTTAACTGTTGTGTTACTGCGGTTACAGCATTTGCCGCTACAAAGCTTTTACCAAGTCGACCTATTACCATTGCAACCGAATTGTTTCCAAGCGCCAGAATGCCGTCACTGATAAGTACCGGAATACTTATTCTTATATATTCACGCCAAAGTATTCCAACGGGTTTAAGTAAATCCTTGATTTTATATGAGATTTCCTTATCTTTAAATAGCAGATAACCGCAAATTACAAAGAATTCGAAAAGTCTTGCAACAAGTGTACCTAATGCCGCGCCTGCAACGTCCATTTTTGGCACTCCAAGCTTTCCGAATATTAATATATAGTTTGCACCGACATTTACGAAAAAAGCGGCTATCGACGTATATAATGGTATTTTTACCTGTCCAACATTTCTTAGCACGATGGTACATGTAAGAGATAGTCCCAAAAAGAAATAACTTGCAACCGAATATTTTAAATACCGCACACCAAGCGTAATAATATCCTTTTCGGTGGTGTATATTTTCATTATAGGTGACGGTATCATTATTGTTGCTATACAAAACAGTAGCGATAATGCTAAGGTGAGTCGAAGCATTATTGTAACGGTCTTTTTAAGTGATGAATTATCCTTCATTCCAAAATAGCGTGCTACAAGCACCGATGCGCCCATTCCAATGCCCATACAGAAAATATGAAATATATTTATAAACTGGTTGGCAAGAGAAACTGCTGATAACTGAGTCTCACCTAATGCACCAACCATAATGGTATCCATTAAATTTACACCTTGGGTTATAAGACCTTGGAGTGCTATCGGGATTGCTATTTTTGCAACGCTTTTATAAAACGTCTTGTCCTTTACATATAATTTATGCATAATATCACCTTTAAAGGCATTATATCATATTTTACAAATTAAATAAAGTATGTTATAATAAGTAAAATAAATTTTGAGGTTTTGATATGAAATATCGCTTGGACAAATATGGAAATAAATTATCAATGCTTGGATACGGTTGTATGCGTTTTCCAAGGAAAAAGGGCGCAATCGATATGGAAATAGCCGAAAAGCTTATTATGCACGCGATCGATTGCGGTGTGAATTATTTTGATACCGCGTATATCTATCCCGGAAGTGAAGCCGCAATCGGTGAAATATTTGAAAAGAATAACGTACGCGATAAAATATATATCGCAACAAAGCTTCCGCACTATTTAATTAAAAGCAGAAAAGCCCTTGATAATTTGTTCAATGAAGAATTGAAGCGCCTTCGTACCGATTATGTAGACTATTACTTTATGCATATGCTTACCGATATTGGTGCTTGGGAGAGGCTTAAAGCTATAGGAATTATAGAATGGCTAAAGGAAAAACAAGAATGCGGGCAAATCCGTCAGGTAGGTTTTTCCTATCACGGTAATTCGGAAATGTTCTGTCGACTAGTAGATGCATATAATTGGGATTTCTGTATGATACAGTATAACTATATGGATGAACATTCACAAGCGGGAAGACGTGGCCTTGAATATGCGCACAATAAGGGTCTTGCGGTTATGATAATGGAGCCGCTTCGTGGCGGTAAGCTTGTAAATAATTTACCGCAAGATGCTATTGATATATTTAATAATTATGATAAGCAGTACACGCCGGCACAGTGGTCATTTAAGTGGCTTTGGAATCAACCGCAAATTACCGTTGTACTTTCGGGTATGAGCAGTATGGAAATGTTAAACGATAATATTAATACCGCATCAAATTCCGATATTTGTGACCTCACACAGTCGGATGATGATATGCTAAAATCGGTAGCAAAGGCAATCAATTCAAAAATGAAGGTTGGTTGTACGGGATGCGGATACTGTATGCCTTGTCCTAAAAACGTTGATATACCCGGTACCTTTGCGGCGTATAACCGTAAATATGCTGAAGGATGGTTTTGGGCAGAAAAGGAATATATTATGTGCACCGCGCTTCGTAAAACACCGTCATCTGCATCAAACTGTATAGGTTGCGGTAAATGCGAAAAGCATTGTCCGCAGGATATTAAAATCCGTCAAGAACTTCAAAACGCACAAAAGGAACTGGAAGGTCCAATATATAAATTAGTAAAGAAATTTGCACCGTTTTTTGTAAAGTTTTAAAAGGAGGAATTATATGCTTAAAAAAGCTTTTCTTTTATCATTTTGTATTATATTAATTTTAGTAGGTGTTACACTTGTGTATTACAATAAAACAAGTATAATCGGTACTTGGGAAAGTGATGCAACGGTTATTGGATTAAATGAAACTAAGAACACTAAAGTATATTTGATTTTTAATAAAGATGGTAGTGCGGTATTTAAAAATCCTATAGCTAATGAAAATGATGTTGACAAAAAATTTGAATATGTCGTTAGTGATAATGTAATAACGGTTTTATCGGTTGAAGGGGAAGCATTAAACGAAAGCTATACATATAAAATTAAAAATAATATTCTTAAAATAAAGGTTAATAACCGAGAAACAGAATATAAAAGAGTAAAAAAGTCTGATTAAGCAAATGCTTAATCAGACTTTTTTTGTTCCGTAAATTCTTTGTTTTTAATGTTAATAATATGATCGCAAACGGAAATAGATGTGTTTCTGTGTGTAATAAAAATTACCGTTTTATCGGTCATATTTTTTATGTTGGAAAGTAGTGCCGTTTCGGTTGGCTCATCAAGTGCAGAGGTTGATTCATCAAGCAAAAGGATTGGCGCATCAAAAAGCAATGCACGTGCAATAGAAATTCGTTGAATTTGACCCTCGGACAGTCCTGCACCGCGTTCTGAAATTTTTGTGTTAAATCCGTCAGGTAGAGAAGAGATGAAATCATAAATCATAGCAGCTCTACACGCTTGTTCAACTTTTTTCATATCTACGTCTGGATTACAAAGTGTCAGGTTTTCAAGTATTGTGCCCGACAGTATCATATTGACCTGAGGAACGTAAGAAAACATCGGTCTTGTTGCAGAATTTATATCGGTTGTACCATTGAAGGTAAGACTACCGCCGCAAACATCATATAAACCTAATAATAGTTTGAAGAATGTACTTTTTCCGCTACCTGAGCCACCGGTAATTGCGGTGATACTGTTCTTATGAATTTTAAAGCTACTGTTTCTTATAATCAGTGTATCGTTGTATGCAAATGAAAGCTTGTCCGCATAAATGAATTTGAAATCGCTTTTAATATTATCAATTTTATCATATTTTAGCGGGGGAGTTTCAACGTCCATATTTTCAAGCTCAATAAGACGCTCAGCAGATGCCACCATTGCAAAATAACGTGGCAGTATTCCTGAAACGTTCTGTAGCGGCGCGCGTAGCATTGATACAAGCTGTAAATAGTAGAAAAGTGTACCCGTTGAAATCTTACCGCTTGTAATACTGTAGGCACCCCATACTAAAACGGCATAATATCCTATAGTAAAAAAGGAATTAAGGCAGGTGTTCATAGTCACCTGAATACCGCTGCGCTTCATCTTTGTTTTAAAGTTTTCAGATAAATAAGCATTTAATTTATTTAAAATGGGTGATTCGCTATCAAACGTTTTAATTACAACTATATTTGCGAAGCTTTCCTGTAAAAAAGAGCGTGACTGTCCTTCGGTTTCCTGAACCGCCTTATGTAAATACTTGTACTTTTTACTTATAATTCTGCCAATAAGCGGGAAAATAAAACCAACTGCTAAAACAATGAATGCAAATATATAGTTTTCAAGTATAAGTGCTAAGATACCCGCAATAATCTTCGCAAGCATAGAACAAAGACTTGGTAAAATTGTTGCGGCACCGCCTACTACTTGGTCAATATCCGATGTAAAGCGGTTAAGCAGGTCACCTGTATGATGCTCGAATACGAGAGGATACTTTTTCCGTACAACCGATGTAAAAAGGCGGTTTCTAAGCACAATAGTAAGCTTACCGTTAACAAATGCGTTGACAAGCGAAACGCTAGCATTAAGCGCAATTTGCAAAAGTATTAATCCGAAAAGGATAAATGCGCCGATTAATACAGAATTGCCGTCAGGTGTAGCAGTATCGATTACCTTTTTTGAAAAGTGGGCAAGTAAAACGTATATAGACGATGCCCCGATACAAAACAGACAATTAAGTATAATGTGAGGCAAATATTTTTTTGAATGGGATAATATCCACTTGCAAGTCTTTTTATTATTCATTATTCGATAATTTCGTGCTCTTTAAGTGTTTTTACAAAAACATCAATATCGTTAAGCGCTAAAACGGTTGATATATCATATCTTTGTAAAAGCTTATTAAGCATGCCTTCCTTTGTGATGTTTTCATCCTCGCTGACAAGCTGCCACAAATATGAGGAAGTTTCATTTAAAACTATATTACTCGTAAAGTCTTTAATAATTGACTTATCACATAAAATTACGTTTTGTCCGTTTGTTTTTACAAGTGAAAAACCTTTTCTAATTTTCATAAAAACACCTGATTTCATAAATATTTATTAGCTTTTACTTGCATTTTATTTAATTATATACTAAAATATAGTATATTGCAAGTTGCAATGATGATACATATTTTTAGGAGATTAAGTTATGGATACTTTTTTTGAACAAATTGTCACTATAAGGAAGACGGCAAAGACTTGGCTTGCGCTTTTCGGTATTACTTTAGCGGCGCTTATTTTAGCATGTTTAGCGTTTCTGTTTTTAGGTTCATTTGGTCTTTTAATTGTTGCCGCAATTTTTTACGGTGCGTATAGATTATATATGTTCTTCTTCATAGAATATGAATACATTATAACAAACGGTTCAATGGATATTGATAAAATTATTGCAAAAAATTCTCGCAAGCGTCTTCTTTCATTTGAACTTACATCGGTTGTGCGCCTTGAAAAATATAATCCTATGGCGCGACCCGTTGGTAATTTTAAGAAAACGGTTATTGCTTGTAACGAGGATGATCCCAATGCTTACTTTATGGTAACAAGTGAAGAGGGTAAGGGTATGATGCTTTTGGTATTCTCTCCAGATGAGCGCATTAAGTCGGCTATCGTAAAGTTTGTTCCGAAACATATCGGTAACAGCGCATTTAAAAATTAAGTGAGGTTTTGTCGCGATGAAGGTGATTAAGTGTTCACAAATCAAAGCGGCGGAGGAAAATGCCGTTCAAAACGGCATTTTTTCATATACCGCATTAATGGAGAATGCAGGCAAAGCTGCCGCAAAAGCTATTATTGAAAAATATAATGTTATTGGTAAAAGGGTATGTGTGGTTTGCGGAAAGGGTAATAACGGCGGGGATGGTATTGTTATAGCGTCAACACTTTCAAAAATGGGCGCCTTCGTATCACTGTTTTTCCCTTTTGGTGAGCCTACAACAGATACGGCACAGTATTTTATTCCTTGTGTAAAAAATATAAAAAGAATAAATTTCGTAGATAAGAATGCCGATATTATTATTGATGCTATTTTCGGTATAGGTCTTGACAGAACGCTTGATAATACTACAAGACAAGTAATTAATGATATGAATGAATGTAATGCCGAAAAAATCGCTGTGGATATTCCAAGCGGTGTTTTCGGTGATGGCGGTAGGGATGAAACTTCATTTGTTGCCGATTTTACCGTAACCTTTATTGCATATAAACCGTGCTTTTTCTTACCTGAAACGGTTGATTTATTTGGAGAGGTTAAATTACTTGATATCGGTGTACCGGTTATCGATTATGCATACAGCATCATAACTGCGCCACATATACGCAAAAGACCGAAAAACTCACATAAGGGCACATACGGTACAGCGCTATTGTTATGTGGAAGCTACGGTATGTGCGGCGCAGAAGTTTTAGCCGCAAGGGCTGCACTAAGAAGCGGCGTGGGACTCGTTAAAGCAATCGTTTGTGATAAAAACTATACCGCTTTTTGCCATAGTGTACCCGAAGCGGTGACAATACCCGTTCCCACTTTGACTGACGGTACGCCTGAGGTTTTTGACAGAACTATTTTATCAGCTACAAGCTCAAGTAATGCTTTGTTGTTGGGTTGCGGTCTTGGTAGCAGTGATGAAGCAAAGCGTATTGTAAAGAATGCGCTTCTTATTTCAAAAATACCTGTGATTGTTGATGCCGATGGCATAAATGCTATAGCCTCTGACATAAATATATTAAGGAAAACAAAGGCTCCTGTAATTTTAACACCGCACCCAAAGGAAATGTCAAGAATGACGGGACTCTCCGTAGCTGAAATTGAGCGTAACCGTATGAAGATTGCAAAAAAATTTGCAATTGATTACGGTTGCATATTGGTGCTTAAGGGCGCCAATACCGTAGTTGCCGCACCTGACGGTAGGGTATTTATAAATAATATCGGCAATCCCGGTATGGCAACGGGTGGAAGTGGTGATGTTTTGGCAGGGATTATGGTAGCAATATTGGCGGGTGGAGACAACCCGCTTGATGCAGCGCTTGGCGCGGTTTGGTATCATAGTTTTGCGGCTGATAATGCGGTTGAAAAAATAAGTGAACGCGCATTATTGCCATCAGATATTATTGAGGAGCTTAAATTTATTCCATAATATAAGGGTGAGGCTTCTTGAAATATATTCGTATACTTGTATTGTGCTTTATTTTTCTTTTGTTTTGTGGTTGTAGTGCCAAAGGGGAAATAACGCCCCAAATACATAATATATCCTTTGAAGCCAATATACGGTATTATAACGAAGAATATCAATGTAACGCTGATATTGATAAGGATGGTAATATTACCCTTACGTTTAATTCACCCGAAAATCTTGAAGGGCTTATTTTACGTGTTGTCGATGATAAAACGTCGATAGAGTATATGGGACTTACGTATTCTCCTAAAGGCAGTAGTCAACCGCTTGGAAATATAGCCAACATAGTAAATTGTGTTTTCAAAGATATTGGTGATAAAAAATTAAAACATAGTGGTAAAAATATTGAGATTTGCGGTAAAATTGATAATAAAAATTATGTTATGTTATTTTCTCCGTCAGGGCTTCCATTAATGCTTAACGTTGATAATTCAGATATTATTGTTCATTTTAATAATTTAAAAATTGATTAAACGGCGAAATTTCGCCGTTTTTTTATTGCATTTATCGCTTTAATGTGCTAAAATGTTAACATATTTTTACAAGGGGGTAAAGGAATGACTATTTCAAGTATTGTTATTCTGATTGCTATCGTTCTTTATATGATTATGATGCTTGGTATCGGACTTATTGTGTCCGATAAAAATAAAACATCAAGCGACTTCTATTTGGGCGGAAGGTCTTTAGGTCCGTTGGTTACCGCAATGAGTGCGGAAGCATCTGATATGAGTGGTTGGCTTCTTATGGGTCTGCCTGCTGTTGCGATGATGGGTGGGTTGGCAGAAGCAACGTGGACTGCCGTTGGACTTGCTATTGGTACGTATCTTAACTGGTTATTTGTAGCGCGCAGGCTTCGTGTTTACAGTAAGAAAATTGACGCATTTACTTTGCCAGATTTCTTTACAAAGCGTTTCGGTGATAATTCAAGAATACTTACAACTGTTTCGGCACTGTTCATAATAGCTTTCTTTATTCCTTATACGGCATCGGGCTTTGCGGCTTGCGGAAAGCTATTTGCGACCGTATTCGGTATGGATTATATGTTGGCTATGGTTATTAGTGCGATTGTTATCATTGGTTACTGTACTTTGGGCGGTTTTCTTGCGGCATCAACTACCGATTTCATTCAAAGTATTGTTATGACGGTTGCTCTATTTGTTGTAATCGGATTTACCGAGGGTATTGCGGGTGGCTTTGGTACGGTATTCAGTAACGTTCAAAATCTTGACGGTTATCTTGATTTATTTAAGGGATTTAATGTTGCTACTAAAACGGTAGGCAGTTACGGTGCGCTGCCCGTAATTTCAACACTTGCTTGGGGACTTGGATATTTTGGTATGCCTCATATACTTTTGCGCTTTATGGCTATTGAGGATGAAAATAAGCTTAAAACATCACGTAGGGTTGCATCAATCTGGGTTGTAATCTCTATGGGCGTTGCAGTTCTTATCGGTGTTATTGGTTATACACTTATGCAAAAGGGGATTCTTCCTACGTATGAAAGTGCAACTGCTGCTGAAACAATTATTGTTGATATTGCGGGATTCTTAAGTAAATACGGATATGTTCCCGCACTTACTGCAGGTATCATTCTTGCAGGTATTCTGGCATCAACGATGTCTACTGCTGATTCACAGCTTTTAGCGGCTTCTTCAAGTGTTTCACAGAATATCATACAAGAAACCTTTGGGATAAAGCTTTCTCAAAAGGCTTCAATGATTTTAGCACGTATTTCAGTAATTGTTATTTCAATTATTGCTATATTCTTAGCGCGTGACCCCAACAGTTCGGTATTCAGAATTGTTTCATTTGCGTGGGCAGGCTTTGGCGGTGCGTTCGGTCCGTTAATGCTTTGTGCACTATTTTGGAAGCGCACCAATAAGCAGGGGGCAATTGCAGGTATGATTTCGGGTGGTCTTACGGTATTTATTTATAAATATCTAAGAACTAACGTATTCCCCGGAACCTTCCTTGATATTTATGAGCTTTTACCGGCATTTATAATCAGTCTACTGTTTATTGTTGTTGTAAGTCTTGCTACGAAGGCGCCTGAAAAAGAAATTGTAGATACATTTAATGAAGTAAAAAGAGCATAATTTTAAAATAATACATAAAAATCATTAAAAAAGTAACACTTTCCCTCGATTTTGCTATTATAGTAATAACGGAGGGATGAAAATGCGAAGAGGTTGTTATTCATTCAATAAGGGTATAGTTGCTGTAACCTTTGCGGTGGGTTTGCTTATAAGTTGTTTTTGTCCGCCACGTTTTTTAGTAGCAATTTTGGCATTATGGGTAATCATATTAGGTCTTTCTTGCGCCAAGCATTAACGGAGGGTGATTTTATGAAGGTTGTTTTAGTAAAAAGTCCAAAAATTTTAAGCGGTTTTTTAAGACTTCTTTTTGGAATAAAAAAGAATAATGCATAAATACATAACGCCCCGAATAATCGGGGCGTTATTTTTTCTGTTTTATATTATATTTTTTGGAACACGCTTTATAAGTGCGGCACCACACAATCCAATAAGAATACCGGAAATAGTGCCTGTTACCGTAAGGATAACGAGATAATATCCAAGCTCTGACGTATTAAGAAGCAACATTGCCATAAGAATCTGACCGACGTTGTGCGTAACGCCGCCCGCTACACTGACACCCACCGCAGACAAAAAGTTAAGTTTGCGAAGTAATATCATAACAAGCAAGCTAAGTATACCGCCTGCTAAACTATACATTAACGCCATTGCGTTACCGAAAAGCATACTAACTAATAATATTCTTAAAAGTGAAACAATAGCGGCAAATGTGGGACCGCGTCTATAAAGCAAAAATACAATAACTATATTAGGCAGTCCCATTTTTATTCCCGGAATAGCAGGGAACAGGGGAGGAATAATTACTTCAATATATGCCAACACCATTGCCAATGCTATGGAAACGCCGGCAAAAGCTATAAATTTTGGTTTTATGGACATATAATTCCTCCTATACTACAATATCCGGAGTATCTGTATCATTATTCGAAACAACGGTAATTACTACGCGTTGAGGAAGACAAACAATACTTTCACCGTCACGAAAAATAGGAGTATGCGATACACAAATACCATCTGGACAAGTGGCTTTTTCCATATAAGCCTTTCCGTCTTTTATAATCAAACGGTTAAGATGTTCTTTGTTTTTCCCCGAATAAATATCTTCGGTAATATCCTTGTTTAGCGCATATGTGCCATAGATTTTTCCGTCTACCGTTACTTTTACTGTATCGCCGATTTTTCGCATATGAAACAGATAAAATATTCCGATCGCGGCAACTGATAATAAAAATGCTATCAGGATAACATCATTTCTTATGGTGTGTTTAGCCGAAGTTTCTTTCATATTATTCAAAAAAACTCACTTCATCAGGTATATTTGGGAAGAAAACAGTTTTAAGACAACCCGTCGGGCACTCTTTTACACAAGCACCGCAGTTGATACATTTATCATAATCAATAACTGCTAAATTATTCACAACAGTAATCGCGCTGTTCGGACAGGCCTTTTCACACTTCTTACAACCGATACAAGCGTTTTTACAAGCTTTTCTGGCATCGGCGCCTTTCTGTGTGTTGCTGCACATAACAACAGTTTTTGTGTCCTGAGAAAGCATAGTGATAATATGTTTCGGACATATTGTTGTACATAAGCCGCATCCAACACAACGCGAGGTATCTATACGCGCAACACCGTCCTTAAGACAAATCGCATCGGAAGGACAAGCGGTAGCGCAGTCGCCAAAGCCTAAACAACCGTATTTGCATGAATTTTCGCCGCCATATATCATAGATGCTGCGGCACAAGTTTGAATGCCTTCATATTTTGCCGTTTTGTTTATAGCATCACAATGTCCGTCACATGCTACAAAAGCAACAACGTCCTTAAACGGCTCGGCCTCGATGCCAAGGATTTCACCAATTTTATCTGCAACACTTTGTGCACCCGGAACACAAAGATTTGGTTTCACGCCGCCATCGGCTAAAGCCGCGGCATAATCATCGCAACCCTTGTATCCACAGGCACCGCAGTTAATTCCGGGTAAGAATTCGCGTATTTCTTTCTTGATAGGGCTTTCTTCAACAAAAAAGAAATGTGAGCATACAAGTAGTAGAATACCTACTATTAAGGCAATTGCAAGTATTACAACAAATGCAATTAATATTTCCATTAAGACACCTCTAAGAAAAAATATTTTCAACGATACCGCTGAATCCCATAAATGCCAATGAAATGAATGATGCGGCAATAAGGGTTGCACCTAATCCCTTAAAGGGTGCAGGTATGTGCGAGTTATCGATACGTGAACGAAGACCTGAAAAAAGTACCATAGCTAAAAGGAAGCCAAGTCCGCATCCTAAAGAACTAACCATAGATTCAACATAATTATAGCCGTCAATAATGTTATTAATGGTAACACCAAGTACTGCACAGTTTGTGGTAATAAGCGGAAGATAAACACCAAGTCCCTTATGCAGTGCGGGCAGTAACTTTTTAAGTAACATTTCCAACATCTGAACAAGAGCTGCAATGATTAAAATAAACAGTATATTTTGCAAATATCCAAGATTTAGTGGATTAAGAATAAGATACTGAATTGGCCAGGTAACTGCGGTAGCAATTAACATTACGACTGTAACGGCAACACCCATACCAACCGCTTGGTCTCTTTTTTCAGATACGCCAAGGAAAGGGCATATTCCCAAAAAACGACTCAAAACATAGTTGTCGACAAATACCGAAGAAAGAAGAATTACGATAAGAATCTTAAATGTTTCCATTAGTTGTTTCCTCCTTCCGTATTACAAGCACCGCTTATACAGTTGGCGGCATTGGGACATCCTTCACAAGAGAAGGATGTTTTAACGGGCGCTTTGCCGTGTGTAACAACGTAGATAAGCGCAATCATCAAACCGTAAACCAACAAGCCACCGGGGGCTTTTGTTAAAAACTCAATTTTGTAGTCTTGCATAAAAGGAATCGCAATTCCCGCAAAGGAAGCGGCACCGAAAACTTCACGAACGGTGGACATTACGGTAAGGGCTAAAGTAAAGCCGATACCCATACCAATACCGTCAAGTGCTGATGCAACTACAGTGTTTTTGTTTGCAAACATTTCGGCACGGCCAAGTATAATACAGTTAACGGTAATCAAATCAAGGTACACACCAAGAGATTCATATAAGGATGGCAAGAAAGCTTGAACCGACATTTTAACAATAGTAACAAAACCTGCAATAATAACGATGTAGCAGGGAATGCGCATTGATTCGGGAATAACCTTACGTAAAAGAGAAATAAAAACATTTGAACAAACAAGTACAACCAACGCGGCAATACCCATACCGAATGCACCGTTAACAGTTGTAGTTGTAGCTAGTGTCGGGCAGGTGCCTAAAATGAGAACTAAAACGGGATTTTCCTTAAGAATTCCGTTAAGCAAAACGGAGCAAGTAGATTTATCTTTCATTATCAGGCTCCTCCTTTCAAAATCTTAACTGCCGCAAAGGCACGTTCTATTGCTTGTTTATAGCCGTTAGTGGTCAACGTTGCACCACTTATTGCATCAATTTCGGTGTAATTCGCTTCGGTTTTACCAATAAACTGACCGTAGAATTCTTCATCAGCACAAGCATCACCCAAGCCATCAGTTTCGGCTTCTGAAACGGTAAGACAATCAATTATTTTGTAGTCGGGTGTAACTGCTACGCGAACGATGATATACTCGTTAGAAGCGGGATGATACTCATCTCCACCCTTTATACCGTATCCTGCTCCCTTGGCTTCTATTACAAAGTTTCCGCTCGCTGTTTTCTTTGCTGAAACAATAGTATTTTGTAAATCGGTATAGGAGGAAAGGTCGATATCAACCAACGTAGATGAAGTTATTTTATTAATTGCATCTGTATAAATTGTTGTATTTTCTACATTTGCGGTAACAACTGTTCCGTCGGCTTTTACACCGATAAACTGTTCACCAACAACAAATACATAACCAGATTTGTTTTCAGCGCCGTAAACTGCATCAATACCGTCAAGCTGTTCTGTTATAAATAATTTTTCGAATTTCTTTTCGCCATCGGGTAATGCTTCGTTAAGATTATCGTTCAATATTTCTTCTTCGTTACGGATATCAACTGAACCGCCGCCTAAAATAATAACTGAATTAAGAGCATCCTTAACAGCGTTTTTATATGCCTCGGTTGTCTTTGTTGCACCGGTAATTGTATCGACTGATTCAACACCTGCGGCATCTTTAGATGCAAAGTTTTCACCATAGGTTTTTTCTTTACTAAGGGTTTCATTTGATGAAAGGCAAACTGCACCGGTTACAACACCGTCTGTGCTAACACCACACATAATCACCATATCACTGCCATATCCAGAAGTTACAAGCCTGATAACATAACCTTGTCCGCTTGTTTCCTTATAGGCTTCTGTAACTGTGGAGGGCAATGTAAGCTTACTGATATCTACAGTTTCAAAGCTTTTGCCGTTAGGCATAACCTCAAGAAGTGCTTTATTGGCAGAAGCGTTTTGATTTTGTTCGATTATCGGTGCTGTGAAATAATTTGTTGTTGCCAACAATAGTGTAATCACAGTACAAATACAAATGAATATACAAAGATTTTTTATATTCTTTTTCAAGATTAATGACCTCCTGCTGCAAATACCTTACGTCTTGTCCAACGACTGATGTAGGGTGTAAGAATATTCATAAACAAGATTGCAAATGAAACGCCTTCAGGATAGGTGCCAAAATAACGGATTAAGCAAGTAAGTAAGCCTGCACCTAAACCAAAAATAACCTTACCCCAAGAAGTAGAAGGTGAAGTGGTATAATCGGTTGCCATAAAGAATGCTCCAATGAAAACACCGCCCGACATAATCAAGGACAAAGCTTCTATAGCATTGAAGCCTTCCATAAATAACGAGAAAATGAATACTGTGCCAATAAATACAACGGGAATATGCCAACTGATTACGCGGCGTATAAGTAGATAGATACCGCCCAACAATAATGCCGCGGTAGAGGTTTCACCGATGGCGCCGCCGTAATTACCGATAAACAAAGTAAGCAATGAAGGCATCTTTTCTGCCACTAGAGGTGTTGCGCTTGCAACCGAGTCAACGGGAAAAGAGGGGGTAGCAATTGATGTAAAAGCCACCAACATAAATACACGTGCGGTAATGGCAGGGTTTACTAAATTCTGACCGATACCGCCAAACAAACATTTTACAATTACTATTGCAAATAAAGAACCAATAACACATTGCCATACAGGTATATCTGCAGGTAAATTAAGTGCTAATAATAAACCGGTTACGGCAGCAGATAAATCACCGATTGTCTGTTGCTTTTTAACAATTATGTTAAATACTGCTTCAAACGCCACTGAAGAAAGCACACAAACGGCAATAACTAATAATGCGCGCAAACCGAAAATCAATATACCGGCAACCGTTGCAGGTATTAAAGAAATCAATACATCCCGCATTATACCCGTGGTAGATTTACCACTGTGAATGTGGGGAGAAACCATAATTTTAGTTAAGGAATTCATTATTTGTCAGCCTCCTTCTTTGCTTCATCGATGACGAATTGCTTTGACATTTTGTTAAGCTGTACTAACGGACGGTTAGCAGGGCATACAAAACTGCAGCAACCGCATTCCATGCACATTTGAACAGAAAGCTCTTTAAGCATATCTGCATCCTTCTTTTCATATGCTTCAGCGATACTTACGGGAGCAAGTCCAAAAGGACAAGTATTAAGACAAGCGCCGCAACGAATACATGCGGTTGTTTTGGGAAGCTTGGCTTCTTTTTCGGTTAATGCAAGAACTGCATTTGTGTTCTTAATAACGGATACGTTTGCATTAGGAACAGTTATACCCATCATTGGACCACCGTATATAATTTTGGAAGGTTCTTCTGTAAAACCACCGCAAAAATCAAACAAATCCTGA
>JAXJYT010000197.1:0-22188 GCA_036306845.1 Acutalibacteraceae bacterium
CTTAAAATCCATATTTTTTCTTCCTTTAATCTATTTCTGCATAGTTTAATATCTCATCGGCAATATCATCACCCGGATGTTCTTCAACCTGAGTAAATGAATCGGGAACGTTACCCGCAATTACGGTCTGCGCCGCAAGTGCGGATGTTGAAATCTTAAATCCCTTTGTATATCCAACCATTAAAACATTTGCATTTATATCAATATTTATAATGATTTGATGTAAAACATTATTTATACCCGCATCGATGAATTTACTCTCAAAATCAAGTATTGCAGTTTCGGTAAGCCGCATTTTAAATTTAATCTGCGGACCGTATCCCGTTATGTACTCATTTCCCAAAAGTGTGCCAAAGGGGATTTTTATAATATAGGAATCATTTTCACCGACAATTTTGCTTATTTCATTTGAAATTAAGCTTTTAAGCTTATTTACTGAATTAGTATTTATTTCTATGCCCTTAATATCACCGTTTGAATTATACGAAATATTTGAGATATCACTGTATACAGTATCGGTTTTTTCTAAAACATTAAGAACGGCGGTATTTGCAGCATCGAGCAATATGGTTTCTGCCCTGCTTTTTGCATATGTAAAAATAAGCGGAGTTGCATCACAAAGGAAAACCGCAAGAAATATAATTATAAACAGAAATAATATAAGCCATCTTAAAAGTATCGATTTTAAGCGTTCATTACGCCACAAAGCACATCACACCTTCCGCAATATATATTACGGAAAGTGCAATGTTTTTGTTCATTTATTTTATTTTAACACAAATTTTAATCTTCTTCAACATAAACTACGTTTTTTATGCTGCACAATTTTTTTATATCAAATTCAAGTCTCTTTTCGATCACAAGATTTATGCCAAGATTTCCTTGTAAATTGCTCTTTGGCGCAACTGTCGTATGAGAAAAATCAGTATTAATTACTTTGTGCAATTCATCAATTATTTCGTTTGTACGGTACATATCATCAATTTCAAGATATATGACCTCGGCAGATTTCTTACGGCGCTCAAATTTAGCAAAAAGAATAATTGCACTCAAAAACAAAACCGTTGCAATTATTGCGCCTGAATAAAACCCGTATCCTACCGCAATACCGATGATGCTTGTTGTCCATACGCCTGCCGCAGTTGTAAGGCCGGTTATAACGTTATTGTTCTTAAGTATAATCATTCCTGCGCCCAAAAAGCCTATACCAGATATTACCTGCGCGGGTATTCTTAAAATATCACCGCCGTTACCTAAAATCTGCGATACATATACACTCATCATAGAGGTAAGCGCCGAGCCCAAGCATACAAGTATATGTGTACGCATACCGGCGGCTCTTCCGTGTCTTGCACGCTCACTTCCGATAAGTCCACCAATGATAACCGATAAAATTGACCTTGAAAATACACTTAATATAAACTGAAAATCCATATAAATCCCTTTCCTTAATATGTATTTAAAAATAAAAAACGGGAAAGCAGGACTGTATATTACAGTCCAACCTTCTCCGTCTCTCTTTTACTCTCGGAATATTAAATTATACGAAAAAATATCCTAAATATACCATAATTCCTGCTTACCGGTGGAAACCGCCAACGCGCCTGAGCTTAGCGCGCCTGTAACGTCAGACTTTGTATCAATAAGTCCGCCTGCAATAAGTGGAATATTTCCGTGTCTGAAGCGCTCTATAACCTTTGCCATAATTATACCCGGCATAATTTCAATAATATCGGGTGAACTGGAATTAAGAATTTCATTTATGCTTTCAATACCGTGCGTATCATAAGCAAAAAAGCGTTGAACGGTTGCAAGGTTATATTCCTTGGCAATCCTTATAAGCTGTGTACGGGTACTGATTATTCCATCGGCACCACAATGCGCCAAATATTCGATACCCGTTTTGTCCTTACCAATACCCTCGGCAAGATCAATGTGAATAAGTATTTTTTTGTCGGCTTCGTGAGCCTCTTTTATACGTTGTTTAACTGTAAGTAAATTTGCGCCGAGAAAAAATATAATCTCAGGCGGCGAAGAAATTGCGGTGTCGAAACCGTTCTCATAAACAGTTGCAATAATTGGGCAGGATTCTAACGAACTATGCAATTCATTTCCTGTCAAATTTATCCCCTCCAAAAATAATAAATAGCAAAAGAATGCGCAAACCAACGCATTCTTTTGCTATACTCTAAATCTCTTTTATTATTATAAGACAATATTTATTGTTTGTCAAGTAATTAATTATTAATATTGAACAAATTACATATATATTTTTAAGGGAGGAATATATATGCTTTTTTCATTGATTTTAGGTCTTATATCAAACATTTATTATTTTGCACTACACGTTAGCGGTACGGGCTCATTTCCGCCACCATTATCAGCAAAACGTGAGGAAGAATTATTACTGAAATCTATTGATGGTGACATTGATGCAAAAAACAAATTAATCGAACATAATTTACGTCTTGTTGCACACATAACAAAAAAGTATTATACTGCGGGTTGCGATCAGGATGACCTCATTTCAATCGGCACAATCGGTCTTATTAAAGCAATAGGTACATTCGTACCAAATAGAGGAATAAGACTTGCAACTTATGCTTCAAGATGTATTGAGAATGAGATTTTAATGTATTTCAGAAATTTAAAGAAAACTGCACAGGATGTGTATATAAGTGACCCGATAGATAATGACAAGGATGGAAACACATTGACACTTATAGACGTTATCGCTGATGAAGGTGATATTGAAGAGGAAATTGACACAAAAATGAAAATCGAAAAATTAAGAGTTATCTTAAACGGCACACTCGATGAACGAGAAACCGAAATAATAAAGCTACGATATGGATTAAACGGTGAAAACGAGCTTACACAACGGGAAATTGCAAAAAAATTAAATATTTCAAGAAGTTACGTATCAAGAATTGAAAAAGCAGCATTAGAAAAGCTTCGAAAACAATTTTAAATTATAAAGCTCGCTAAAACATAGCGAGCTTTGTTATTATTAAAACATATCCTCCAAACTTTCTGGCACATAACTAAAATCTGTTCTGCGCATGCTAAGCAACCAATCAACAATACTTCCATCATCGTAAACGTGATTGATCGCATCATTATGACCCATATCCTCCAAAATGGTTAGTTTTGCTTCTCCGCCGTGCGATAAAACGGAATCAACCATTCTTTGTGAATATTCAAGCGGCACTGCGGTATCTAATTTACCGTGGAATGCCCAAATAGGCGTTTTTATAAGATTAGCACATCGCCAAGACATTCCTCCACCAGCAATCGGTCCTATTGCAGAAAAGAAATTTCTATATGTAAGTCCCATAGACCAGGTTCCGAATCCACCCATTGATGAACCCGTAATAGATATCCTATCAGGTTTAACATTATACTTTTTAACGGTATCATCAATTATTTCTTTTACATCAGTAACTATGTTATCCCAAACAAATTGCGCGGGACACTGTGGACAAAGAATAATAGCATTATATTCTCTTCCTTGCGAAATAAGTTTTGGAATAGCGTGTCGATCAAGATGATCAACAACGGTACCGCGCTCACCTGCACCGTGAAGATAAATAAGTAACGGTAAACAACTCAACTCTGTGTTTTCCGGTGTATAAACAACATAATTTATATTATTAAATTTCGATATTTCCTTTTTCATTTAATCACCTTGTTATAGTATTTCGATTTCTCTTTTTCTTTCAAATGTTTCACCAATTCCAAGATGCTCTATTCCCTCTTTTATTGTTATATCACCATTTGAATTTATATTGTCGGTGATACCACACCACGGTTCGATGCAAATAAGCGGTGCATCCTTTTTAGTCCAGAAAAGCATATACGGAAAGCCTTCAAAAGAGCTTTTAATTATATTCCCACTTTTCCGGTTTCTAAGAACAACATCACTAAAGTCAATGTTTTTAAAAATAAGCGCATCAATTTTAAAATAGTTATAATCAAGCGACAGACAGTTCCCGTTTTCAAGCACGGTAACGGTTTTATCACTCAATGAATCAACAAATTCACTCAAATCCATAGCCTTTAATGTAACATTTTTTGGAAAAATAATATCGTAATCTTCGATACCGCCTTCACAATTATATCCTTCGTGTCCTCCAATCGAAAAATACATATCGCCATCAGTAAGATTATTAACTTTGTATGTTATAATCAGTTTATAATCAGTTAATTCATAGGTAACATACAACTTATATTTGAAAGGAAAAACTTTGAAAGTTTCTTCGTCCCACGTGTGTAAAAAAGTAACCTTGTTATCTGATTTTTCTACAACATCAAACAATTTTTCACTTACATAACCGTGTTTAGTCATTGTATATTCTTTGCCGTTATATTTGTATTTACCACCCTTAAGGCAACTGCAAATCGGAAATAGAATCGGAGCGGAACCACTCCAGAATTCAGGGTTTCCTTGCCAAATATATTCCCTATTATTATGTAATAAACTTTTTAATTCTGCGCCTACACAACTGAATTTTGCAGTAATATATTCATTCTTAATTGTAATCATATTTATCACGAAAAAAAGAGAGCGAATATAAATTCGCCCTCCTAAAAATTATTTCTTTTCAATTATTGGCTTTGATCCGGATACTGTATCTTCGGTGATGGTGATTTTAGTAATATTAGTATCCGAGGGCGCACTAAACATAATATCCTGAAGGGTAGTTTCAATTATTGAACGAAGTCCGCGTGCACCCGTTTTACGCTCAACCGTTAAATCTGCGATTTTTTCAAGAGCAGAATTATCAAACACAAGCTCAATATTATCCATTGCAAAAAGTGTCTGATATTGCTTTATAATTGAGTTTTTAGGCTCAGTCATAATCTTAACAAGGGTATCCTTGTCCATAGATTTAAGCGCAGTTATAACAGGCAAACGACCAACAAGCTCAGGTATCAAACCAAATTTAACAAGATCTTGATGCGTAGCAACCTCGTTAAGCGCTTGAGCTTCAGCGCTTTTTGGCGATTTAACATTCGCACCAAAACCTAAGCTGCTTCCACCCATACGGCGCTCAATAACCTTTTCAATACCGTCGAATGCACCTGCACAAATGAACAAAATATTTGTTGTATCGATTTGAATAAATTCTTGTTGGGGATGCTTTCTACCGCCCTGCGGAGGCACATTAGAAACGGTACCCTCAAGAATTTTAAGCAACGCTTGCTGAACACCCTCACCACTTACGTCACGAGTAATAGATGCGTTTTCACTCTTGCGCGCTATTTTATCAATTTCATCAACATAGATAATACCGCGTTCGGCTTTTTCTATGTCGTAATCTGCCGCTTGAATAAGTCTTAAAAGAATGTTTTCAACATCTTCACCAACGTAGCCTGCTTCAGTAAGCGTTGTAGCATCAGTAATAGCAATCGGCACATCAAGAGTACGCGCCAAAGTCTGTGCAAGTAATGTCTTACCTACACCGGTTGGACCAAGCATTAAAACATTACTTTTCGCAAGTTCAACATCGTTATCCTTTTCAGAATATACGCGTTTATAATGATTGTAAACTGCAACAGAAAGTGTTTTTTTAGCCTCTTCCTGACCAATTACATATTTATCAAGGTTTTCCTTAATTTCTTGTGGTTTGGGAAGAAGAGGTTTTTCTTTCTTCTTTTCGTTTTTTTGCTTATCAAAAATCTTTTCATCTTCAAAAAGCAAAGAACTGCAAAAACTTATACAATTATCACAAATATAAACGCCCGGACCCTCAACAAGACGTGTTACCTCATCCTGTGACTTACCGCAAAATGAGCAACAAATCTGATTATCGTTATTTTTAGGCATTATATACCCCTTTATCTTTTTGTAATAACCTTATCAATAAGGCCGTAATCGGCAGCCTCTTGTGCGGTCATAAAGTTGTCACGCTCGGTATCCTGCTCAATAACCTCAAGCGGCTTACCGGTTCTTTCGGAAAGAATTTGATTGATGTTGCTTCTGATACGCTTAATATGATTAGCGTGAATAAGAATATCGGTTGCCTGACCTTCTGCCGAGCCTAAAGGCTGATGAATCATAATTTCACTGTTAGGTAACGCATAGCGCTTACCCTTTGCGCCTGCTGCCAAAAGAAATGCGCCCATGGAAGCTGCCATACCCATACAAATAGTGCTAACGTCGCACTTAATGTACTGCATCGTATCGTATATTGCCATACCCGCAGATACAGAACCGCCGGGGCTATTGATATAAAAACTGATATCCTTATCGGGATCCTGACCTTCAAGATAAAGCATCTGAGCAATAATAACACTTGCGCTTGCATTGTCAACCTGATCATTAAGCATAATGATGCGGTCATTCAATAAGCGTGAGAAAATATCGTAAGAACGTTCCCCACGACTCGTTTGTTCGATGACATAAGGCACTAAACTCATATCCATTATAATTCCTCCTACACTAAATAAAAGTGTTTAAAATCGGTTTGTCGGAACGCTATTTGGCGCTCCGACATTCCATTAATCAATATTATGAACTATAATTTTAGTTTATAATCAATTATTCCTCTGCTTTTTTAGCAGTGGTCTTTTTTGCAGTGGTAGTTTTCTTAGCAGGAGCCTTCTTTTCTTCTGCTTCTGCTACTGCTTCGGTAATAACAGCGTTAGCCTTTACAAAATCGATGGCCTTGCCAACTGCAACATCCTTCTCAAGTTCAGACTGCGGAATAGCAGCCTTAACCTGCTCGATATCAACGCCGTAGCCTTCAGAAAGCTTCTTGTACTCAGCCTCAATAGCCTCATCATCAGCCTTAATACCCTCAAGCTCAACAATCTTTTCAAGAGCTAAGCGATACTTAACCTGCATCTCTGCTTGAGGACGGAACGATTTCTTGAAATCATCAATGCTGCTACCTGTGTACTTAAGGTAGGTCTGCATATCCATACCCTGTGACTGTAAGCGGTAAGCAAACTCCTCAACACTCTGATTGAGACGATTTTCGAACATTGCTTCAGGGATTTCACCCTCAATGCCGTCAACAATCTGCTGAACAAGATCATTTTCAACCGCTTCTTCAGCAGCTTTCTTCTTACGCTCTAACGCCTTCTTCTTAAGGTCCGCCTTAAGCTCCTTTAAAGTATCAAACTCACTTACGTCCTTAGCAAATTCATCATCGGCTGCGGGAAGCTCACGAACCTTAATCTCGTGAAGCTTAATCTTAAATACAGCAGGCTTACCTGCAAGATCTTCTGCGCCGTACTCTTCGGGGAAGGTTACGTCAATATCAAACTCATCACCTATGTTCTTACCGATAATCTGATCCTCAAAACCGGGGATGAACTGACCGGATCCAAGCTCTAAAGAGTGACCCTCTGCCTTGCCACCATCAAAAGCAACGCCATCAACGAAGCCCTCAAAATCGATTACAACAGTATCGCCTTTCTTTGCAGCTCTGTCTTCAATAGAAACCATACGGGCGTTGCGCTCCTGCATAGCCTTAACCTCTGCATTAACCTCAGCCGCATCAACCTTAACGGGTTGCTTTTCTGCCTTTAAGCCCTTGTATGCTTTTAATGTGATTTCAGGATATGTGGTAACACTAACCTTGAAATCAACACCGTCTTCCTTAGAAATTGATACCATTTCAAAATCCATCTTATCGTCGATAACCTTAAGACCGGATTCATCAATAGCACCTTGAACGGCATCACCGTAAAGAATATTTAAAGCGTCCTCAAAAAAGATTTCGGCACCATAATATTTTTCAATAAAATTAAGGGGTGCTTTGCCCTTTCTGAAACCGGGAACATTAATGTTCTTACCGTTTTTACGATAAGCTTCTTTTATTGCCTCACGAAATTTTTCACCGTCGATAATGATTTCAAGCTGATAACGGTTAGTATCAAGCTTTTTTGTTTCTTTTAAACTCATATTTTATACCTCCGCATAAAGTGCATAATATTATAACATAATATTTCAAAAAATGCTACCACTTTTTACTATTTTTATAAATTTATATAAAACTACCGCAAGAAGTGACAAAAACCGGCGTAAAATCAACACAATCACAAGAAATAAGCTTCATTTTAATATTATCGTACTGTGATAAGGCTTTATTATAACCCGAACCGTGTATGTGACCAAAATACAAAGTGTTGATAGTATAGCTTTTTATGACATCTAAAATTTCTTCACAAGCGAAATCGCCGTATGCGGGTGGATAGTGCAAGAACAGGATTGGCTCTACCCCATTATTTACAGCAAGGTCAAGTGAAGCCTTTATTCTGCCACATTCACGGTTTATAACCTTTTTGTCCTGCTTTCCCGTACCGTCGTAAAGCCATCCGCGACTACCGCAAATCGCATATTTTCCATCGGTATAACAATTATTGTGAAGAATTTTTATTGTATCAAATTTATTTGCCTTTAAAAATTCATTAATTTTTTTAGCGGTTCCCCACCAATAATCGTGATTACCTTTAAGCAGTATTTTATTGCCATTTAATGAATTTAAAAAATCAAAATCCTTTACGGCATCATCCAAAGATATGCTCCACGAAATATCGCCCGCAACAACTACGGTATCATCCTTATCTACCAAACGGTTCCAATTTGCCTTTAGTCGCTCAATATGATTTTCCCAACCATAAAAAATATCCATAGGCTTATCGCTACCAAAAGATAAATGCAAATCCGAAATTGCAAAAAGATTCAAAAAGCACACCTCCGATACATAAAAGTTAAAATACTGTAAATAATATTTTTGGCATAAATGCCGGGAAAGGAATGAAAATTTTATGATGAACGATTGTAAAACCGAAAATTGCATCAAATGTACAGTTAAAAATTGTGTGTATCACACAATGGATGATTCCTGCAAAGCAGGAGCAATTCAGGTTGGCAACAGCACCGCAAACAGCTGCTCAGAGACCTGCTGCGATACCTTTGAAGCAAAAAATTAAATTCCTTTAAAGTAATATCCGACTCAAAAGAGTCGGATATTATCATTAATTTAAATACCAAGGCACTTACGGACTGCTTCGTACATATCATTTTTATCGTAAATATCTTTAAATCTGATATTTGCTGTTTCAAGTGCCGCAATCGGTGCAGGTATTTCAGTAGAAGTAACGTTTGAAAGAGTGCGTACAGTCTGGAATTCGTCCTCGCAAACTTCATCGCTTATTGCAGGTAATACGTTTTGTGCAAATTTATACGGCGATGCAGTAGATGCAATTACAACAGGCCTTTTATCATCTGTCTCCTTCAAATACTGCTTATATACGTTTACTGCTACTGCAGTGTGGGTGTCAAGCAAATAACCATAATCTTTAAATATATCATTGATAGTTTGTGTAGTTGCCTTATCATCACAGCAACCACCGTAAAAGTGTTGTTGCATCTTTGTTTTTATATCTTCGTTTACAACAAATCTACCCTTTGCTGCAAGTTCATTTTGTATATCAGCAATATACTTTGAGTCACCATCCGCAAGAATATAAAGCATACGCTCAAGATTGCTTGAAATTAAAATATCCATTGAAGGTGATATTGTTGTGTAGAAATCACGGTTTCTGTCATATACGCCTGTATTTATAAAATCAGTAAGAACATTATTTGAATTTGACGCACAGATTAACTTATTAACCGGTACCCCCATTGCTTTCGCGTAATATGCGGCTAAAATATTTCCAAAATTACCCGTAGGAACAACAACATTAAAACCGTCAGACAAATCATCGCCCTTTGCAAGCATATCGCAGTAAGCAGAAATATAATAGATTATTTGCGGTGCCAATCTTCCCCAGTTAATAGAGTTAGCCGAAGAAAACTCCATATTATTCTGTGCTAAAAGTTCTTTTACACTGTTATCGGTAAATATCTTTTTAACGCCCGACTGAGCATCGTCAAAGTTTCCGTAAATAGCGCAAACATGAACGTTTTCACCAAGCTGTGAAGCCATTTGAAGCTTTTGAATATTACTAACACCGTCACTTGGATAAAACACGATAATTTCAGTATTAGAAACGTCCTTAAAGCCTTCAAGCGCCGCTTTACCGGTATCGCCCGAAGTTGCAACAAGAATAATTGTTTTCTTTCCGCTTGAAATCTTTTTAGAAGATGTAGTAAGTAAGTACGGTAAAAGTTGTAATGCTAAATCCTTAAATGCGCAGGTTGGACCGTGCCAAAGCTCTAATATATTAATATTTTCACCTAAAATAGAAATAGGCGCAGGATTTTCATTATCAAAGCTTCCCGTATATGCGCCGTTTACGCAGTACTCTATTTCCTCATCAGTAAAATCTGTAAGAAACATTTTTAAAACATAAGCCGCTCTTCCCTTGTAATCAAGCTTAGAAATCTTTTTAAAATCATCAGCCGTCAAGGTAGGAATCGTACACGGTAAAAACAACCCGCCTTCTTCAGAAATGCCGCGCGCTATCGCCTGTGCCGAGGTAACCGTTACTTCATTATTTCTTGTGCTTACATAATTCATATTTTATGTATCCCCTTAAAATAAGTTTCATTTTTTATTGTATAACAAATATTTAGATTTGTCAAAGATAAAAGAAAAAATTATAAGCATTTTCAAAGAAAATATTATTAAGTGTTTTATAATCAATTCCAAATTGATTTAATTTTTTATACAAAGATGGAATATCTGTAATTTTAGAAAGTCTTTTATCCATATCGGCACCGTCAAAATCCGATCCAACAGAAATATGCTTTTCAAGACCCATATCAAGCAAATGCTCGATGTGCTTATATACATCAAAAAAGACATCACCGTTTCCTAAAAATTCAGGATAAAGGCATACGCCGATTATACCGCCTTTTTGTGCAATAAGTCTTATTTGTTCATCACTAAGATTTCTTTTATGCGAAAAAATAGCATCACAACAAGAATGTGTAGCAATAGGATATTTTGCAATTTCGATAGAATCAAAGAAACTTTCACGGTTTAGATGAGATAGATCCGTAGCAATTTTGGAATCATTTAATGATTTAATAACCTGATTACCAAAAGGCTTAAGACCGCCCACAGCATTTACACCTGATGCAATCTGATTTTCACCGTTCCATGTAAGCGTAAGTGCGCGTATACCGTCATTTTTAAGCTCATTTATGCGTTCTAAATTGTTTTCTAATAAAGTGCCGCCCTCAACAGTATATAAAGGAACAAGATTATCAAAGTCAAAATTCAGCTGTGATTTAAAATTATTTAAAACATTTTTATAATATGAGAAGGGATTTTCAACTTCTTCATTAATCCAAACCGCAAAGCATTGATACCATTTATCAAAAGTAAAAATTCCGTTTAATGAAACTGCCAAGCCTTGATTATCAAAAGACAAATCTTCTTTATAGCACTTATACGGTGTATCACAATGTAAATCAAAAAATTTCAAGAAATCACCATCAAAAAGCAGATTTAATATATTTTAATTCCCATCGTTCTGTTCCGCTTTCGCTTGTGTACACAGTAACCTCTGCAACATCAAAACGAACTTCTTTTTTAGAATTCAGTCTTTTAAAAAACATTATTCCTGCATTCATAACACGTCTCATTTTATATTGATCAATCGCTTCGTTTCCACTTACAAGCGAATATGCCGCACGTGTTTTAACCTCAACAAAAACAATATATTCATCATTTTCGGCAATTATATCTATTTCACCGTAGCGCTTATCACGCCAGTTTCTTTTAATTATTATGTAACCGCGACTTTTAAGAAACTGTGCAACCTTTTCTTCACCAATTCTGCCATGCTCGGCAGCCTTTAACTTATCATAATACATTTTTCAAGAAAGAAAGTCTGTGAACTTCACAAACACCGTGCTCTTTTATTGCTTCGTAATGCGCCTTGGTGCCATAACCTTTATGTGCCGCAAAACCGTACTGCGGATACTTTTTATCGTATTCAAGCAGTAATCGGTCACGCGTGACCTTTGCTAAAATCGAAGCCGCGGCAATAGAACACGATTTCGCATCCCCTTTTATAACCGTTTCACAAGGAATAGCAATGTTCCTCGGTATTCGATTGCCGTCAATAAGGGCAAAATCCGCCTTTACATTAAGAGAATTTATAGCGCGGTTCATTGCGATATATGTTGCCTCCAAAATATTATATTGCTCAATCTCCTCTAAAGTACCGTAGCAAATTGAATATGCAATAGCCTTTTCACAAATAACGTCATATAAAGCTTCGCGCTTTTTTTCGGAAAGCTTTTTTGAATCGTTAAGACCTTCTATCTGAACGTCATCGGGCAATATAACCGCAGCTGCGCATACGGGTCCCGCAAGCGGACCTCTACCCGCTTCATCTACACCGCAAACAAAGGAATATCCTTTTTCTTTAGCAAGCTTTTCGTAAGAAAAATCCGGCATTTAAACGTTCCTTTCAAGAGTTATTTTACCGATTTTGCAATTACGGTATTCTTCAAGTAACATATTTGCGGCACGAAGCGTATCCACCTCGCCACCACGAATCACCATGCCACGCTTTTTACCCAACACACAAAGTGCATCATAAGCATCATGGGGAAATTCTTCAATCCCATATCTTGCCTTTAACAAATCAGGATAATGTTCAATCAAAATTTCAAGCAATCGCATACCTAAAAGCTCGGTATCTATGATCCTATCGGTAACCGCGCCCGTAAACGCGAGATGCTCACCAACAGTTTCATCATCAAATTTAGGCCATAATACACCAGGTGTATCCAAAAGCTCAAGCTGACTGTCAACCGAAAACCACTGATTTCCACGTGTTACACCCGGACGGTTTTCAACCTTTGCGCGCGTACCTTTTGCTATTTTATTAATAAAGGATGATTTTCCCACGTTTGGAATTCCCACAACCATTATGCGAAGCGGCTTACCAACCATTCCTTTTGCTTTATATGCCTCAAGCTTATCTGCTAACGCTGATTTTACAGTATCCTTAAAGGCGTTGAGCCCCTTTCCGCTTTTACAGTCAACAGGGATTGCCGAAATTCCGCACATTTTGTAATAGTTAATCCATTCACTTGTGGCGGTAATATCCGCCATATCACATTTATTAAGCAGGATTATATGCGGCTTATCACCAATTATACCCGCCAGGTCGGGATTCCGACTGCTGACGGGTATTCGTGCGTCTACAACCTCGGCAACCGCATCAATAATCTTCAGTTGTTCAGTAATCTGACGCTTTGTTTTTGCCATATGACCCGGAAACCACTGAATATTTTGCGAATTGCTCATTATTTTAAACCTCCAATAGCATTAAAGGGGAAAATTCTATAAACGGCATGTCCAAGAATATAGCGGGTATCAACCATACCAAAATCACCAATTTGCGAAGAGCGACTGTCAAGCGATTCGTTGCGGTTATCGCCCAAAACAAAAATACATCCTTCATCTACAATCACGGGAAATTCTATATCATGTTTAACATTTGTCGGAGTTTTCGTGTACGGCTCTTCAAGCGCTTTACCGTCAACGTAAACGATACCCGTTGTGAAATCAATGTCAACAGTCTGCCCCTCTGTTGCGATTACCCGCTTAATAATGGGCATACTGCTTTGTTGAACGTTGTGTGTATCATTGAACGTGTTACGGGAAACAACGACAATATCCCCTACCTCCGGAGTATAAAAAAGATTGGTTATGATAACCTTTTGACCGTGAATAAGGGTGTTTTCCATGGATTCACCATCAATAGTGGCAATGCGAAACAAAAATGAAAAAATAATTACAACCGAAATCATAGCGGTAACAAGTACCTCAAGCCATTCAAAAACATCCTTAACATACTCTGGGATTGTATTTTGTGTATTTTCGTCGGAATAATTATCAACGTTAAAAAACAAATTCGCTTTGTTCATAAAAAACACCACCCTTCAAAAAGCAAAAAGGGAACAAGGAAATTCACCCTCGTCCCCTTTCGATAAGATTAAATTAACCAATAAGTTCTTTAACCTTTGCTGCCTTACCAACTCTGTCACGAAGGTAATAAAGCTTCGCTCTGCGAACTTTACCACGTCTAACAAGTTCAATCTTAGCAACGATAGGTGAATGAACGGGGAAAACACGCTCAACGCCTACACCGTAAGAGAGACGACGAACTGTAAAGGTTTCAGAAATACCGCTGTTATTCTTAGCAATAACAGTACCTTCAAAAATCTGAATTCTTTCCTTTTCGCCTTCCTTGATACGAACGTGTACCTTTACTGTGCTACCGATTTCAATAGCAGGAACATCGGTTTTAAGTTGACCAGCAGTCAATTCCTTTAAAGCATCCATCAAAATTTCCTCCTTAAATTTTTCCAGATGTTCTTAAGCAAAATTACCCAGAGGACCATCCGCTTTAATGTCGATACTTCGGCATCAAACCCACCTTTTAAGGCAAGGTGAAATCAAATGCTCAAATATATTACCACAAACAAAAGAAAAAATCAAGTGTTTTTTTCATTTTTTGGATAATCGGTTTCAATAGCAACTATCTCATTATATATACTCTCTAAATCCGACATTAGCTTTTCACCGTCCACCGCATACTGTGTACCGTCTGAATCGGTAAAAAATTCATGTCCTACAGCGTATGAAAAAACTTGACCGTCTATATCAATATCCACCTTGTAAATCCAACCATTAATTTTATCATCAAGTGGACTTTTAGGTGTTTGTATAAACAGATTACACACCTTATTTATATCAGAAACGTTTCGTGTTATCTTGCATTTTGGAGGTGATGGTAGCCGTGCGATTGTCATTTCCTGATAAAAATTTTTTGATTCCGCCTTACAGCCGATGCACATTATAAAGATAGGTAATAAAATTATGGAAATGAATTTCTTCATAAATTCAAGCACCGCCTTTGCTAAAATTATTATAATATAATGTTTAACAAAAGTCAAATTCAGTATAAATTTGTAAAATAAAAGTTTAATAATGTAAAATAATATTGTAATTTCCGCCACAAATAGCTATAATTGGTTTGTAAATTGCGGATATACCGCTAAAATAACAGTGAGGTGTTTTTTATGCTTACAGCACAAATGGTAAAAGAAGCTGCTCTTGCTTGTGGCGCCGATGTTGTCGGTATTGGTTCTATGGACCGTTTCGAAGGTGCTCCCGTTGACAGTGATCCACGTTTTCTTTTCCCTGAGGCTAAATCGGTAATTGGTCTTGGCTTCCGTGTACACAGAGGTCTTTACCGTCCTATGGAGGAAGGTACTCATTGGGGTATGTATTCTTCGGTTGGTTATGCAAACGTTAATGACGTACATATGCCTGTAGTAATGCGTGAACTTGGTTCGTTTATTGAGGATCACGGTTATGATGCAGTTATATACAACAATACTGCAATTCGTTATGCAGTTAATAAGGGCGTTCCCGTTCGTGAGGGTTATCCCCGTCCCAGCGTTAATCTGCATTTCCGTATTGCCGGCGTTATCTGCGGTCTTGGTGAAATCGGTTGGAGCAATATTTTCCTTAATCCGAAGCTTGGTCCGCGTTTAAGACTTGCTTTCATCTTTACCGATGCTGAGCTTGAGCCCGATCCGATTATGGAACCGCACCTTTGCGATAAGTGTATGCTTTGCGCAAACAACTGTCCTTCAGGCGCTATTTCAAAGGATAGAAACGAAAAGGTTACATATACAATTGAAGGCAAAACTTATGAATACGCTAAATTCGATGAAGAAAAGTGCTTTATCGGCTTCCAAATGGGTAGCGAAGAAAAGAACCCATTCTTATATGACGGTTCTGCCGACAGTGAGGTTGCACGTTGGATTATGAAAGCAATCTACAATGATGACTCCCCAACACGCAGACAACGCCAGATTCACAGTAACTTTGCTTCATATGAGGTTGCTTACAAGAAGCATCTTTTAAGTATGTGCGGCGTTAATAACTTTGAGCATCCGGGTACCGCTTGTGGTGCAAGCTGTCAGAGAGAGTGTATGATACATCTTGAAAAGCAGGATAAGCTTACCGATAAATTCCATACTCCGTTCCGTATACGTAAGCCTTATAAGCTTGACCCTGAAAAGCTTCTTGCCGAAAAATTCAGTGATGACGTTGACGCAACCATTACTGATTATAGTTCACATAAGTAATTTTAAATGCGCGGATTATCTCCGCGCATTTTCCAAATGAGGTATATATTATGAAATTTTGCATAGGTTATCAGGTTGAGGACGAACGCGGTCAGCGTTTTGTCGAAGAGTTGTTAGCTTATAAAGAGCATATCAGTGAAGTATATTTTTCTTGGGACAGACTTCCAAGCGGAAGAAGTAATATGAGTGATGAATTAGGTTTCGTTCACTGGGAAATGCAGGATATTCTTATTGATGACCTAAGACTTCTTAAGGAAAACGGTATTGGTCTTAATTTATTGCTTAACGGTAACTGCTATGGCGGTGAAGCGATCAGTAACGTTCTTAAAAACCGTGTGCTTTCAATCATTGAATATCTTGAATTGATGGTTGGCGGTGTTAACAGCGTTACTACCACTTCCCCGTTTATTGCAAGTATAATTAAGGAAACTTATCCGAAAATTATTGTCAGAGCTTCTGTGAATATGCGTATAACCGATGTTCTTTCAATGGAATATCTCAAGAAATACTTTGATGAATTTTATATTCAACGTGATTTCAATCGCAATTTTAAACACATTAAGCGTATGAAAAAATGGGCAGACCAAAACGGTAAAAAGCTATCAATACTCGCAAATAGCGGTTGTATGAAATATTGTAGCGGTCAGATATTCCACGATAATCTTGTGGCACACGAATGTGAAAACGTTCAACTTAAAAATGATACCGATTTCAAAGGTAATATTTGCCACGATTTTTATACCACAAAGGAAAACCGGCACAAGCTTATTTCTAACACCTGGATAAGACCTGAGGACCTACATTTATACGAAGGTATTGTTGATAACGTTAAGCTTGCAACGCGAATGACCTCACGTCCAATGGCGGTAGTACGCGCATATGTAAACCGTACCTATATCGGAAATCTACTCGACCTTTTAGAGCCGAATCACAGTTCACAGTTAGGCGCGGCTTATATCAGCAACCGTAAATTCCCAAAGGACTTTGCCGAGCGTATGAGCGAATGCCGTGATGACTGCGAAAACTGCGGTTACTGTAAAAAGGTGTTTGATGAGGTTTACACCATACCCGAGCTTTTGGATATAACCGAATAAACAATTATGCGGATGCAAATATTAAAAGCATCCGCTTCTTTTTATATATTAGTATAAAATTATTGTTGACAAATTACACCCTTTTGTGTGATAATAGTATAGATGTATTAACATAGGAGAATTATGCAATGCGAGTTATTACCGGTTCAGCCCGCGGTGTACGCTTATTGACAGTACCCGGCACTGACGTTGTGCGACCTACGTCTGAAAAGATTAAGGAAGCACTTTTTAGTTCAATACAGTTTGATATTGAAGGTCGGCGTATTCTCGACTTATTTGCCGGTAGCGGTCAGCTTGGTATTGAAGCGCTTAGCCGCGGTGCAAAAAATGCAACCTTTGTTGATTCGTCCGACGTTTCAATTAACGTGATAAAGCAAAATCTTAAAAACACCCGACTTGAAGGTAATGCGCGTGTTATCAAGGGTGATTTCATTACATTTTGTTCACGGTGCAGTGATAAATTTGATATCGCATTTTTAGATCCACCCTACAACGCAGGATATTTAGAAAAAGCTTTAAACGGTGTTATACCGCTTTTAAGTGATTACGGTAAGATTTTTTGTGAGCATCCTATTGAAATAAATTTACCTGAAACGATTAATGATTTTCACGTTTGCAAAAACTATAGATACGGCAAAATAGCCGTTACAGTATATAAAAAGGATGATACTGCCGATGAGTGAAAGAATCGCTATATGTCCCGGTAGTTTCGACCCAATTACACTCGGTCACCTGGACATAATTACACGTGCTGCAACAATGTTTGATAAAATTATTGTTGTGGTAATGAACAACCCCAAAAAGCATTATTCCTTCAGTTGTGAGGAACGGTGCGATATGATATCCAAAACCGTCAAGGATATCGCAAACGTTGAGGTTTGTTATTATGACGGATTACTGGCAAGTTACGCAGCACAGCGTAATGCCTGCGCAATAATTAAGGGTTTGCGTGCTATGTCTGATTTCGAATACGAATTTCAGATGGCACTTACTAATAAAAAGCTTAATCCCGATATTGAAACCTTGTTCCTTACAACAAGCGTTGAAAATATGTATTTAAGCTCAAGTATGGTAAAGCAAATCGCAAGCATGGGCGGCGATATAAGCAGTTTCGTTCCCATCGCGATTCACGATGATATTCTTAAAAGATTATCATCAAGTAATTAAGAAAAAATAAGATACATATAATGGAGGATGAACAAAAATGACACTTGATGAATTACTTGAACAGTTTGACGAGGTGCTTGATAGCGGTATCAAAATCCCCGGTAAGAAAACAGTTGTAGATGTTGAAAAGCTTCGTGCAGTAGTTGACGACATCCGTCTTAACATTCCTACCGAAATCAAGCAGGCACGCGGTATTGTTGCAGACCGTACCGAAATAATCACAACCGCAAAGCGTGAGGCAGACGGTATCATCCGCAGCGCCGAGGATCGCGCAAAGGCTTTGGTTGAGCAGGAAGAAATCGTAAAGATGGCTAAAGAAAAGGCTGCAGAAATTCTTGCAAGCGCACAGGCAAAAAGTCGCGATATGCGCCGCGCCGCACAGGAGTTTGTTGATGACATTATGCGCCGCGCAGATGAGGGTCTTACCGCTAATCTCGGTGAAATCCGCAAGACTCGCGCCGCTTTAAAGCAGCAGGTTCCTCCCGTTAAGGAATAAATAATTTAAAGCCTTCATTTGAAGGCTTTATTTTTTAAATAACATTAGGTGATAATATGAAGCTTGTTCTTCTTACGGCACTCGGCGTCGGTTTTGCTACCGTGCTTGGTGCAATTATTGGTTTTTCTTTTAAAAAAATTTCGCATAAATTCAGTGATATAACACTTTCATTTGCCGCGGGCGTGATGTTGGCGGCGGCGGTGTTAGGGTTAATCATCCCATCACTTGAATACGGTAACAAGTACGGTGTAATTATTACCGTGCTTGGAATATTTTCGGGCGCGCTTTGTCTTAATCTTGTGGATAAGCTTGTTCCTCATTTACACAAGCTTATCGGTAATGACATCGAAGTGCACAACGGCAACGCCAATATTAATAAGGTATTACTCTTTGTCACGGCAATCGCAATACACAATCTTCCCGAAGGTATAGCCGCGGGTGTAGGTTTTGGTGCTGGAAACGAAAAAGAAGCATTGTTAATTGCGGGCGGTATTGCTCTACAAAATATACCTGAGGGTATGGTGATTATTTCTCCGATGCTTTTAAGCGGTGTATCACCGCGCAAAACCCTTCTCTGTGCTATGGCAACCGGTCTTGTTGAAGTAATCGGTACACTTATAGGATATTTTGCAGTAAGTATAGCAACGGCAATACTACCGTTTGCGCTTTCATTCGCCGGTGGTACGATGCTTTACGTTATAAGTGATGAAATGATTCCTGAAACACACTCACACGGAAGCGAACGTGGCGCCACCTATTCCCTGCTCGTAGGCTTTTGTGTAATGCTTGTATCAGATTTCTTACTTCATTAAATGCAAATAAACGCGGTAGATTTCTACCGCGTTTATTTTTTTATAGCTTTATTTTTATTTCGCCATCTTCAACGTACGCAAAGATATCTTTTATAGCAGATTCTTTATTTATAATAAGATCAACTATTTTATCCTCAAGCTCACGGCGAATAATATTCCTTAGCTCACGCGCACCCGCTTTGGTGCCTTCACATTTATTTGCCAAATAATCACACACATCGGCATTATAGGTGAAGGTGATATTTTTATCAAGAAGTGCCTCGGAAAGCTCCTTAAGCAATAAATCGGCAATTTTAGATAACGATTCCTCTGAAAGCGGAGAGAACACAACAATTTCATCAACACGGGCAATGAATTCCGGTCTTAAGAAATCACTAAGCGCCTTTGTTGCTTTTTCTCTTGAACCTTCCTCGCGTGTTTTACCGAAGCCTAAAAGATTGTCACTTTTATCGCTACCTGCGTTAGATGTCATAACAATAATCGTATTTTCAAAATTAACGGTACGACCCTGCGCATCGGTTACCCTACCGTCATCAAGAATTTGCAAAAGCACGTTTAAAACGTCCGGATGCGCCTTTTCAATTTCATCAAGCAGCACTACAGAATATGGTTTTCTTCTAACCTTCTCGGTAAGCTGACCCGCCTCATCATAACCAACATATCCCGGAGGCGCGCCTATAAGTCTTGATACCGAATGCTTTTCCATAAATTCCGACATATCAAGTCGTATAAGCGTTTCGGGAGTGCTAAACAACTGTTCAGACAACACCTTTACAAGTTGTGTTTTACCAACACCGGTAGGTCCTACGAATATAAATGATGCGGGTCGATGCTCTGCGCCCGTTTTAACTCTTGAACGCTTTACTGCGGCAGTGACAAGACGGCACGCCTCTTCCTGACCGATTATCTTCTCATTAAGCTTTTCTTCAAGTGTTGTAAGCTTTTTAAGGTCACTTTCCTCTACCTTAGAGGCAGGGATACCCGTCCAAAGCTCAATAACCTTTGCGAGTTGCTTTTCGGTAACGGTATTATTGGCGGCAGGTTCACAAAGCGACTGCGCCTTATCCTTGTATATTTCAATCTGCGCTTTAAGGTTTGCTTGACGCTCATAATCGGGATTTTCAACGTCGGCTGTGAGTTCGTCAAGTTGTTTTGAATATTCTGCTACCTTTTTATTAGCGATATAAAGCTCATCAATTGCCTTATTTTCAAGACTTGTACACGCACACGCTTCATCCAAAAGGTCAATTGCCTTGTCGGGCAAGAATCTATCCGTAACGTAACGCTCAGAAAGTATAACTGCTTTTTCAACTATACTATCGGGTATCGTTACCGTATGATATCCTTCGTAATAAGGCTTTACACCTAAAAGCACGTTTTTAGCCTCTTCAATGGACGGCTCTTCAACAGTAATCGGTTGAAAACGGCGCTCAAGTGCGGCGTCCTTTTCAATATATTTGCGATACTCTTTAAACGTGGTAGCTCCAATTACCTGAACCTCACCGCGAGAAAGCGCGGGTTTTAAGATATTGGCTGCATTCATTGATCCTTCTGCAGAATCACCTGCGCCAACCAGATTATGAATTTCATCAATGAAAAGTATTACGTTTCCTGCTTCCTTAATCTCTTCAAGCAGACCCTTAACACGACTTTCAAATTGACCTCTGAACTGTGTGCCGGCCACAAGTCCCGTAAGGTCAAGAAGATATATTTCCTTATCCAAAAGTCTTGCAGGGGCAGTACCGTTGGCGATTTTAAGCGCCAAGCCTTCGGCAATTGCGGTTTTACCAACACCGGGCTCACCAATTAGGCAAGGATTATTTTTAGAACGACGGGAAAGTATTTGAATAGTGCGGTAAAGCTCCTTTTCCCTACCGATTATTGCATCGAGCTTACCCTCTCTTGCTCTGGCTGTAAGATTGGTGCAATACTGTTCGACAAAACGGCGACGTTTCTTTTTGGGCGCATCGCCTTTTTTAGTTTTTTTATCGGTAGAGCCTTCATCAGACTTTTCACCATCGTTGCCACCAAATAGATTTTTTAGAAACGGAATTGCGGGCGCAGTACCTAAATCAAAGGTTTCATCATTTAGGTCGGCATCATTAAAATCCATACCGTCAGGTGACATCATTTCCATAAACTGCTCGCTCATTTGCTCGATGTCTTCATCACTGATATTCATGCTTTTAAGCATATCATCAATCGGTTTAATACCAAGTGATTTAGCGCACACAAGGCAGAGCCCCTCAGTTTCGGAAGAATTGGGGTTTAGCGGATTAGACATAAAGACTACCGCGGGTCTTTTTTTGCATTTAGAACAAAGTTTCATTTTTTTACTCCTTAAGCTTTAAATATGACTTGTGAACGTACTGTCTATGCCATAACGTTATATATTTATTTTATCACATTGAGAGTCCGGTGTAAATTGTATATTTCACAAATTGTATTGTCAATATCACAATGAAGAGGACCCATTTTACCTTTTTGGGAAAATGGGTCGGTATTTACTTCGGTTTATGTGAAACGTCA
>JAXJYT010000198.1:0-8270 GCA_036306845.1 Acutalibacteraceae bacterium
ATTTAATAAATTATATCATAATATATCTATTAAATCAATGCTTTTGTTTATATAAATAAAAAAGGAATACACAACGTTATCGGTTGTATATTCCTTGATAAAACTAATTAGGCGTTTGTTCATCATCCTCTGAAGGCCCTTCGGGGCTTGGCGGTGTCGTACCCGTAGGCGTGGACGATGAGTCCACATCACTTTCACCGTCAGGATTGCTGTTTTCGCCACCTTCTCCATCTTGTGAGGGCGTTTCGGGGTTTTCAACATCAGTAGAAGTACCCTCGCTACCCGTAGGACTTTCACTGCTCGGTGGCGCGTTTTCACTTGTAGTCGAAGAAGCTTGTGATGAAGAAACTTCGGTGCTTGAAGAATCGGTTGAAGAGGTTTCACTGCTCTCAGTTATCGGATGCTTACCGCTACAAAAATCAAGCTCGGTATCAGGGCTATAATAACCTGTTCCCTTTGAAGCGCAATCCTTTGATGCGCGAAGACCCGTAGCGTTACAGTAGGTGTATTTAACGACCGTTTCATCATCAACGAATTCTTTTTTATCTAAACCTTTATGAACATCGGTCATAATAGCGCGCCAAACCGAAGCCGCCGCGCCGGCATTATATACCTGCTCAGGTTGGTCAAAACCATACCATACGGAGCCAACATAGTAAGGAGTACCCGCAACCATCCAGAGATCGTTGGATTCACTTGAAGTACCCGTTTTAGCGTAAACCTTCATTTTGTTATAACCGGCAATACCGCCACCCGTACCCTGTGAGCCATAAACAACGTTTTGAAGTAGTTTATTCATTATGGTAGCGGTGGTAGTTTTTATTACCTGTTCCCCATCCTTTGGCTTAAGAACAACGTCACCGTTGGTATCAACAACCTTGAAATAGGTGGTTGGCTCAAAATATTTTCCACCGTTACCGAAAATACTGTAAGCCGCAGCAGATTCGGTAGTTGTAACACCAAGATTACAACCGCCGAGTGCTAACGAAGAAATATTTTTATCAATATCATTAAGATTTTTTAATCCTAACTTATTTTTAAGAAAATCATAGGATGTTTCAACGCCTATATCATCCTTTAACACCCAACAAGGAATGGTGTTTGCCGAGCGCTCAAGCGCGGATTTTACGGTCATATTACCTGCATAATAACCGTACCACTCTTTCGGCCCTTTTTTTCCGTCCTTATAGTAGTGTTCCATTGGTTTATCTTCTATTACGGTCGAATAATTAATCGTTCCGTTTTCAATAGCCTGAACATAAACACCCAATGGCTTCATCGTAGAACCGGGTTGTCTGGGTGAATCAATAGCACGATTCAGACCGCGGTTAACTGTCTTTTTACCAACGCCGCCGACAATTCCGACAATATGCCCCTCATAATCGGTTATGGTCATAGCCGACTGAACGTGAATAGATTTGTTTTTCTTTGCCTTTTGATAGAAATAACGGCTTTGATTAATGTATACATTCTCCATTTTTTCTTGTATTTCGGTATCAACAGTAGCATAAATTCTATATCCGCCGTTATAAAGCATAGTAGATGCCGTGTTAAGACTGCAATTATATTTTTCGCTCAAATCCTCGGTAATATCACTAATCAGCGCATCAACGAAATAGTTGTTTATCGGAATTTCAAAATTGTCCTGCTGCGAAGTATCCAACACGATTTCGGATTCAATCGCCTTTTCGTATTCCGATTGGCTTATTTTCTCAAGCTCAAACATTTTATACAGAACATCGGCGCGACGTTTTTTGTTGCCCTCGGGCTTGGTTTCGGGATTATATGCGCTCGGATTTTTTGTAATAGCCGCAAGGGAGGCACACTCAACCAAAGAAAGCTGACTTACGTCTTTATTAAAATAATAATTTGCCGCAACCTGAACACCGCATATTCCGTTACCAAGTGATATAGTATTAAGATACGCTTCAAGAATTGTCTTCTTATCGAGCTTTTTTTCAATAAGCAAAGCACGCGCGATTTCGCGCAGCTTTCTTATAGCACTTTTATCCTTATCCGAAGTAACGTTCTTAATAAGCTGTTGTGTAATAGTAGAGCCGCCCTGATTAGAGGAATATAAATCAATAAAAGGTAAAAAATTTACAAACGCGCCCGCGGTACGTTTCCAGTCAACACCGCCGTGCAGATAAAAACGTTGGTCTTCAATTGAAACAAAAGCATCAATAAGCATTTGCGGAACGTTGTCAATATCGGTCCATATACGATTTTCATCGCCGTGAATACGCTGATATTCCTCCCAAGCACCAAGCTTATTCTGAACATAAATTACCGATGTCATATTCATCTCGTAATTCTTGATGTTCTCTACAAGCTCATTACAAGAAAAAAGGTCAATTTTTTTACCCTTTCTGCCAAAGGCAACGGCAAAGGTCATCGAAAACGAAGACAAAATAAGCGTTACAGATATAAATAAACAAAGAATTTTAAAAAGCTTCTTTTCCATAATGACCTTCCTTTCATAAAATTCTAAAATGCCAATAGCCCACACAAAATGTATGGGCTAAATTTTATTCGGCAGCCGAAGAAGTAGTTGAAGAGGCTGCGCCCTCCTCTTTTTCAGCTTTTTCCTTTTCTTTTTCTTCCTTTTCCTTTATGACCGAAGGTGCATCAATCGCATTACCCTTATGCTCGGTGCAAAGTGTCGGGATATCGTTTTTGCGATACCAACCAACAGATTTAGAAGGACAGGCATCTGTTGCAAGTAAACCGGTAGATGTGCAGTAATAACGGTCTGCCGCATAAGAACTTATCTCAAATTCTTTTGCAGGTAAATTCTTGTGGGTTTCGCCCATAACCGCACCCCACATTTTAAGTGCAATCGCACTGTCTGAAATCGGTTGTTGCGTATCATATCCGCACCAACACGATGCAACGTAATATGGTGATCCGCCTACAAACCAAAGGTCATTCGAATTATTTGAGGTACCGGTTTTTGCATATATTTTCATATTCGGTATATATCCTGCGGCGCCCTTACCGGTACCGTTTCCACCGTATACTACGTTCTGTAAAAGCTTATTCATAACGGTAGCAGTATCATCGCTTATGGCAACAGTAGGCTCGCCCTTAGGCGCTAATATTTCATCACCCTTTTGGTCATAAACGGCATAGTAAAGTGTCGGCTCGTAATACATACCGCCGTTACCAAATACACTATAAGCCGCCGCCGACTCAAAGGTTGTTATGCCGCCGTTTGTACCGCCCATTCCCAAAGGAGATAAATTGACATCCTCGGAAGTAAGCGTTGTAATTCCAAGCTTTTGGGTAAGGAAATCATAGCTTGTTTGCGGTCCCAATTTATTAACAAGATAAACAGGAATAGTGTTAACAGAGCGCTCAAGCGCATACTCAACCGATATATCGCCACAATAAGCCTTATACCAGTTTACAGGTGTCCATCCGTTATAGTTTGTTTTTGCGTCGTTAACCCTGCTTGAATAGTTAATTAGTCCGTTTTCGATAGACGGTGCATATGCTGCAATCGGCTTCATCGTAGAGCCGGGTTGACGTATGGCATCGGTAGCGCGGTTAAAGCCTGACATACCAAGGTTAACGGTTTTTTTACCGATACCGCCTGCAAGTCCCATTACATGACCCTTGTAGTCCATAACAGTAATAGCGCCTTGAAGATGCTGACCGTCCTTACTCTTAAGACCGTACTTTTCAGAATTAGAAAATACAGTATCAATATTTGCCTGAATTGCGGGGTCAACAGTAGCGTAAATCTTGTATCCACCGCTATAGAAATTATTTGCGGCATGTGTTAAATCATATCCGTATTTATCGGCTATATCATTAGTAACCTGATCAATAAGCGCATCAACGAAGTAGTTATTTACTTCATTTTCATTTAGTGCATCCTTTGATGCAACAAGTTTAAATTCTTCTTCAAGAGCAGCATCGTGTTCTTCCTTGGTAATCTTTTTTTGTTGAAGCATTAAAGCCAAAACAGTTTCGCGGCGCTGCTTGTTGTTTTCAGGTTCATCATCGGGCGCATAGTTTGTAGGGCTTTTTGTAATAGAAGCCAGACTTGCGCACTCAAGTAACGTAAGCTCGTGCACGCTTTTGTCAAAGTAATAATTTGCCGCAACCTCAACGCCATAGGTACCGTGACCCATTGCGATGGTATTAAGATAGCACTCTACAATGGTATCCTTTGAATAGTGTCCTTCAAGATACCTTGCGCGCATAATTTCACGCATTTTGCGACTGGGTTTTCTTGAGGCATCACCCGTAAGGTTTTTAACAAGCTGTTGTGTGATGGTAGAACCGCCTTGTACCGATGAATAAATCGGAATAAACATATTGACAAATGAGCCTGCCGTACGCTTCCAATCAACACCGTCGTGGTCAAAAAATCGCTTGTCCTCAACTGCTACAAAGGCATCCACTAAATTTTGCGGAATTCCCGTATAATCGGGTGAAAGCTCTTCGGCGGCGGCACGGTCATACGAAACCCAGATACGATTAAATATACCGTGAAGTCGCTGATATTCCTCCCACTTTTCCGTTTCCTTATTCTGAACGTAAATAGTAGTAGTAAAATTAAGTTTTAGATCATCAAGATCCTCGTCCATTGTGCCATCAACCGCGGTAAATACATATACTATGAATGTACCCATAACAATGCTTACAGTAATAATGCCAATAAGCATAACGGTTAAAAATGTTTTTAAAAATCTTTCCTTGCCACGTTTACGAGCCGTTTTCTTTTTACGCTCGTTATCAACTGCGCCCGAAGAAAAACTGTTAAGGTCAAGCGTTGTGGGCTTTTCCTCTTGCGGTTGCTCGCTGAAACTGAAAAGGTCTTTATCATCCATTTAAAACACCTCCATACAAAAAGGAAAATTAAGGCATTATACGTTGTTATTATACACTTATTTTCTAAAAAAAGGTAGTTACAATTTTTTAACCATTTTTTTGTATATAATAGTAACATTTGGAAATCATCTATATAGAGGTGAAGATATGCATTTATCAACAAAATTTATTGGTATATTTTTATCAGTATGCGCATTACTTATTACAATTCTTATGGTGGTTGGATTTTCTTTTAAAACACGTGAAAGCAAGAAGGATATTCATATACTTAAATCATACAAAAATACTGTTGCACTTTATACAAACGGAGAATTTGTGAAATCCTTTGAAAACATTGTTCTTAACACGTTACCGCAGGTTGATATTAACAGCTTAAACAATGGCATCACGGTAGAAAACGATGAAGAAATAGATAAAATTTTGCAAGATTATGATGGATAGCACTTGAAAAATGAAAAATTTAATCTTATAATAGATATGTTAATAAAATTCAAGGAGAATTAGTTTTGGAAAACAATGCTTCAAGTGCCGGTGTTGAACGCGGCGGATTGTTTAACACGTCCGAAATAAGAATTTTAATATGCTATGTACTAAGCGCTATTGATGAGCCTGTACCCGTTAATATGCTTGCCAACATTCTTCATTATGAAGGAATTGCAAATGCTTTTGAGGTAAGCGATGCCGTCGTATCTTTAGCGGACAGCAAACTTATTGAACAGGTAGACCCTAAGGATGATACGTACATAATAACATCAAGCGGTCGCGATATTGCCGCAACGCTTAATACATCGCTTTCAATGGTTGTAAAGCAACGCGCATATCTTGCATCAATGAAGATGCTTGCGCGTTTTAAAAATTCTAAGGATACAAAATTTGAAATAACGCGTGAGGGTGGCAGAACTTATCTTACATGCTCTGCTTTAGACGGTGAATTACCTTTTATAAGCGTTAAAATGCTTATAACCGATGAATCACAAGGCTTCTTTATAAAGGAACGCTTTTTAGAAAATCCGTCGCAGGTTTTTTCAAGTATAATCGAACTGCTGACAAAATAATTTATAGCCGAGGATTTTTATATCCTCGGCTTTTTTAAATGTATTTTTGTGTTTTCTTGTTCACACCGATAATACCACCTATGACTGATGATAAAAAGGATATGATAAAACGGAAAACCGAAGCCTTTGTCAATCCATTTTTATTAATAATAAGACCGATTAGCGTAACAACAACAAAAGATAACAAACCGATTATCAGACCGACAAGATAACCCTTGCCTCCGATTTTTTTAGCGGTATAAATAGCCGCAACAAAGCCTCCCACGCCTAAAGCAATACTGCTAAGCGGTTGCGCAAAGGCTCTGTCAATGTCTGCCAATAAAATTACCGCCGCAAATATTAAAAGCAACAATATATTTACCAAAACACCTAAAACAATTCCTTTTATAAATATTGGAACTAATTTATCGTTGTTTTTCTTTAAGCCTTTAAACATAAAAAATCCCTCCGCTTTAATCTATTCAGCGAAGGGATAATTTATTACTTATTTTGCAACATCATCGTGAACGGTAAGGTTCTGCTGAAGTGCCCAACGTGCAAAGGTTAATTTGCTGTGATCACTCTTGGATTCAATTACAATTGTATCCTCTTTAAGCGAAATAACCCTACCATAAATACCGCCGATTGTAACGATTTCATCGCCAACCTGCAGATTTTCACGCATTTTCTTTTCTTCCTTTTCCTTCTTCTTCTGAGGACGGATAATAAGGAAATACATGAGCAGGAACATAAGTGCCAACATACCGAGTGACATAAACATTGACATACCGCCTGCCTGCTGTTGTGCATCAGCTGCAGCATCAAGTAGATAGAAATTCATATTATTTTACCTCCAAAAAATCTAACAAATCTATTATACATAACAAGAGTGATAAATGCAAGGAAATATTTGTGAATTGTTTTTAAATACGGTTTCCGAGTATTTTTTCCTGCTCTGCTTTAAACTGTGCAAAGCGACCCTCATCAAGAGCCTGGCGGATATCCTCCATAAGATGATTATAAAACCAAAGATTATGAAGCACAAGAAGTCTTTGCGATAGCATTTCACCGCTTTTAAGAAGATGGCGTATATATGCCTTACTGTAACGTTGACAAACAGGACAACCGCAGTTTTCGTCAATCGGCGTCATATCGTACTCGTATTTTTTATTATTGATATTAATAATACCCTTCGAAGTAAACAGGTGACCGTGACGTGCATTACGGCTCGGCATTACGCAGTCGAAAAGGTCAACGCCGCGCTCTACCGCATTCAGTATATTAAGCGGCGTTCCAACACCCATAAGATATCTTATCTTATTTTTAGGCATATGCGGTGTTACACTTTCAATAATATCGTACATAATTTCGGTAGGCTCACCAACCGCCAAACCACCTATCGCATAGCCATCAAGGTCTAAATCGGAAATCTGCTTCATATGCTCTATACGAAGGTCTCTATAGGTACAGCCTTGATTTATACCAAACAACATTTGCTCGGGATTAACTGTTCCCTCTCGTGAATTAAGCTCTGCCATTTTAGTTTTACAACGCTTTAACCAACGGGTTGTACGCTCACACGAAGCCTTGGAATATGAATGTTCAGCGGGATTTTCAACACACTCATCAAAAGCCATTGCAATAGTAGAGCCTAAATTTGACTGAATAGTCATACTTTCCTCAGGTCCCATAAAAATACGCTTGCCGTCAACATGGCTATGGAAGGTTACACCCTCCTCTTCAATGTGTCGAAGTGACGCCAATGAAAAAACCTGAAAACCGCCGCTATCGGTTAAAATCGGACCGTCCCAAGTAGTGAATTTGTGTAAACCGCCGCAATCTTTTATTACCTCATCACCCGGTCTTACATGCAGATGATAGGTGTTTGAAAGCATTAACTGACATCCTATTTCCTTTAAATCCTCCGCCGAAACGGCACCCTTTATTGCACCCGCAGTTGCAACGTTCATAAACGCGGGTGTCTGCACTATTCCGCGATTTGTATGAAATTCACCGCGGCGTGCACCGTTTTGGTCTTCAATTAATTTATACATATATTCTCCTTTTTAATTCTCCGCTTATATAATGAGCATTGCATCTCCGAAACTGAAGAAACGGTATTTTTCAGCAACTGCCGTATTGTAAGCGCTCATTGTTTTCTCATATCCGTAGAATGCCGATACAAGCATAATAAGCGTACTTTCGGGTAAATGAAAGTTGGTAAGCAAGCCATCCATGCACTTAAATTCGTAACCCGGATAAATGAATATTGACGTGTCATCAGAGCACTCGCAAATTTCACCGTATTTACTTGCGACACTTTCAATTGTACGACAGCTTGTTGTGCCGACACATATTACCCTACCGCCGTGTTTCTTTGTTTCGTTAATAATA
>JAXJYT010000199.1:0-1247 GCA_036306845.1 Acutalibacteraceae bacterium
CAAATCGGCATCGGGATGGTCTTGGGCATAGCTTTCCACCGAAGCTTTAAAATCGCCGAACATTTTACGCATTGCCTTATTGTAGCAAGGCAGTGCCGCCTTTATCGCCTTAAGGTAACGGATACACTCTTTGTTTTTTTGTTTACTGCTTTTCATTGTCTAAATCCCCCAAGCTATCCGCGCCCAAAATATTCAGAATGCCGCGATTAAGTGAAAAATATTCTTGCTTTATTTCGGTAAGATAATCAATTCCCGCTTGCTCGATATGATAATACACGCGTGTTCGCCGTTTGCCGACAAGCTCACTGCGGTCGGTAATATAACCCTTATCAAGCATACGATATAAAACGGGTTAAAGCGAGCCTTCGGGTACAACAAACATACCGCCGCTTTGCCTTTCAAATTCCTGACAGATTTCATAGCCGTACATATCCTTACCCACAAGCAGCGAAAGCAATACCAATTCGATGGTACCGCGCTTTAGCCCCTCTGATATGCCCATTGGACACACCTGCCTTTCTTTTTGCATTTTCATTTTATCACATAATGCATTATCTTGTCAATACTTTGCCACACAAAATATTGTTGACAAATTATAATGTTTGTGTTATCATAAGTTCAAAGAGAGGCAGAAGGAAGGTGTGTGCCATGTTTTATTATATGAAAAATTTTATTATTATCCTACTTAACATTTTTATGGTATTATCCCTTACGGCTTGCGGCGATAATGGAAGCGAGAATTTAGACGCTTTGCAAAGCGTTGTTATGGATTATTACAACCGCACCTATGATTGCTACATCGATTTAAAGTACGAGGATATGAGCGACGTTCTTTATTTGGAATCGATACCTGCGTATAATATGGATACCGAATTAAAGAAAATGATAACCCGTGCGGAATGTTCAATCGAAGCGGGATTCGGTCACGAAACCGAAAAAGCAAAATATGCCTATGATTTTGGTGAAACGGTATATAATAATGACGGAACGGCTACCGTAACCGTTGATGTGGAACGGATGGATAAACCGGACGAAAATACAGTCAATATAATATCAGACCCATATTTTATTTTTTTAGGCAACAACGTTTTTACTTTAATTCAAGATAATAATAAATGGAAAATAACTTCGCATACGGCTGATACTATGAATTGGTGGGATGAATATTCTGCTGATGAAAAGATAGAATTTAACAAAGAACAGGAAATTGCCAAGTTTTATTCTGAATTTGAATAAATCACTTAAAC
>JAXJYT010000200.1:0-2992 GCA_036306845.1 Acutalibacteraceae bacterium
GCCTACTACCACCACCGAAGCGATTATCGAAAAGGTGGTTGAGCTTGTAAAGGCTAAAAAGATTACCGAAATTAACGATATCCGTGATGAAACCGATTTGAACGGTCTTAAAATCACAATTGATTTAAAGCGCGGTACCGACGTAGAGAAGCTTATGAAAAAGCTGTTCAAGCTGACACCCTTGCAGGATAGCTTTGCTTGTAACTTCAATATTCTTATTGCATCCTCACCGCGTGTTATGGGCGTTAAGGAAATTATATCCGAATGGGTTGCCTTCCGTGAGGAATGCGTACGCCGCAGGGTTTACTTTAAGCTTTCCAAGGCGCGCGACCGCCTGCACCTTTTAAAAGGTATGGAAAAAATCCTTTTGGATATTGATAAGGCTATAAAAATCGTTCGTGAAACCGAAGAGGAAAAAGAGGTTGTTCCGAACCTTATGATCGGCTTCGGTATTGATGAGCGTCAGGCAGAATATGTAGCTGAAATCAAACTGCGCCATTTAAACCGCGAATATATTTTAAAGCGTTTAGAGGATATAAGCGCGTTGCAGGATGAAATTGCCGATTGCGAGGCAATACTTTCCTCTCGCTCGCGTATTAAGAAAATCATTGTTGGCGAACTTGAGGCGGTTGTCAAGAAATACGGAAAGGACCGCCAAAGCGTTATCGTTTCAGCCGATATCGAGGATGACGTTAATATCGAGGAAGAGCTTGATACCTCGCCCGTTACCTTGTTCTTTACAAAGGATGGCTACTTTAAGCGCATAACTCCGCTATCACTTCGTATGAGCGGCGAACAAAAGCTTAAAGAGGGCGATGAAATCACCCAGACGGTTGAATCAAGCTGTGATAAGGACCTATTGTTCTTTACCAATAAGGAGCAGGTATACAAGAGTCGCGTTGCCGAATTTGCAGATACCAAGGCAAGCGCTTTGGGTGACTTTGTTGCAAGTAAGCTTGAGTATGACGAGGGTGAAAACTCACTCTATATGGTTGATACCAAGGATTATGCGGGCTTTATGATTTTCGTGTTTGATAACGGCCGTGTGGCAAAGGTACCGCTATCCTCGTATGAGACCAAAACACACCGCAAAAAGCTTATTAAGGCTTACTGTAATAAATATACTTTGCATACAATACTTTACTTCCGTGAAGATTGTGATATAATCTTAAAGTCGACCAACAACCGTATGCTTATCGTAAATACCGCATCAATTCCCGCAAAGGCGGCAAAGGATAACGGCGGTATTGCGGTTATGACGCAGAAGAAGGGTCAACGTATCTATACTGCGGAAAGCTATACAAAGGGTACGCTTGATAACGAGCATCGTTACCGTACAAAGAATTTGCCCGCCGCAGGCAGTCTGCCGCAAACGGGTGTTGCAACACAGTCAAAGCTTGATATATAAAAAACCGCTCGAAAAGCGTAAACACAATTCGGGCGGTCTGTCCGCCCCGAATTGCAAACGCTGTTAATCGTGGCTGACAAGTTTAATATTTGCAAAATAATAAAAAATATACATTAGATTCTCTTTTTTGGAGTTGATATTTAAAATGAGTAAGGATTTGGCTAAACAATATGATCCGCGTGAGGTGGAGGACCGCATTTATAAAATGTGGCTTGACGGTAAATATTTCCACGCGCGATGCGAAAAGGATAAGGATACCTATACGATAGTTATTCCACCCCCGAATATTACGGGTCAGCTTCATATGGGTCACGCCCTTGATAACACGCTTCAGGATATACTTATCCGTTTTAAGCGTATGCAGGGCTTTGATACCTTGTGGCTTCCCGGTACCGACCACGCTTCTATCGCAACCGAAGCTAAGATAGTTGAGGCTATGCGTAAGGAGGGCATCACTAAAGAGGATATCGGTCGTGAAGGCTTTTTGGAGCGTGCTTGGGAATGGAAACGTCAGTACGGCGGCAGAATTATCGAGCAGCTTAAAAAGCTCGGTTCATCTTGCGATTGGGACCGCGAGCGTTTTACTCTGGATGAGGGTTGTAACAAGGCGGTTAACGAGGTTTTTGTAAGACTGTACGAAAAGGGTCTTATCTATCGTGGTGAGCGTATAATTAACTGGTGCCCACACTGCCTTACTTCTATATCGGATGCAGAGGTTGAATACGAGGAGCAGGCGGGTCATTTCTGGCATCTGCGTTATCCCTTTAAGGATGGAAGCGGTTATTTAGAGCTTGCTACAACACGTCCCGAAACCCTTCTTGGTGATACCGCCGTTGCGGTTAACCCAAATGATGAACGCTATAAGGATATCGTTGGCAAAACGCTTATTCTTCCTATAGTACACCGTGAAATTCCCGTAGTAGCCGATGATTATGTTGAAATGGATTTCGGCACGGGTGTTGTTAAGATTACTCCCGCGCATGACCCCAACGACTTTGAGGTGGGACTGCGCCATAATCTTCCCGTACTTAACGTTCTTACTGACGATGCAAAGATTACTGATGATTATCCCAAGTATGCGGGTATGGACAGATTTGAGGCACGCAAGGCAATCGTTGCCGATTTAGAGGCCGAGGGTGCGCTTGTTAAGGTTGAGGATTATACCCATAACGTTGGTACCTGCTACCGTTGCGGTACTACGGTTGAACCCCGTGTTTCAAAGCAGTGGTTTGTAAGTATGAAGCCGCTCGCGGTACCTGCTATTGATGCCGTTAAAAACGGTGAAACAAAATTTGTTCCCGCGCGTTTTGAAAAGGTATACTTCCATTGGCTTGAAAATATCCGTGACTGGTGTATTTCCCGTCAGCTTTGGTGGGGTCACCGTATACCTGCATGGTATTGTGCCGACTGCGGCGAGATTACCGTTTCCAAAACCGAGGTTCACGCTTGTGCTCATTGCGGCAGTAAAAATGTAGAGCAAGACCCCGATACTCTCGATACTTGGTTTTCCTCTGCTTTGTGGCCTTTCTCTACACTCGGCTGGCCCCAAGAGACCGAGGACTTTAAACACTATTATCCCACTAA
>JAXJYT010000201.1:0-1083 GCA_036306845.1 Acutalibacteraceae bacterium
ATAGGATGCTTGCTATAGCACTCAATGGAAGCCGCAAGCCTTAAAAGATCGTCGTTTTTAAATTTGGGTGATTTTATTTCTGTAACGCTGAAACTGCCTTTGGTAAGTGTGCCTGTTTTGTCAAGCACCACAGTGCCTATCTGCGACAGGGCTTCAAGGGTGTCGGCTCCTTTTATAAGCACACCTATTCGCGATGCCGCACCGATACCGCCAAAGCAGGTAAGCGGTACCGATACCACAAGCGCGCAAGGGCATGATGCCACAAGTAACATCAGCGCCCTGTATATCCACACCGAGGGTTGCTTTGTAATAATAGAGGGGATAACCGCAATAGCCAGAGCTAACAATACTACCACAGGGGTATATATTTTCGCAAATTTCTTTATAAAGCGTTCGCTCTTTGCTTTTTTCTCGGCGGCGTGCTCCACAAGGTCAAGAATCTTGGCTACGGTAGATGTAGCGTATTCGCCCGTTACCCTTATTTTAATGGGACCGCCTATGTTCATACAACCGCTTATAACCTGACCGCCCACCTGCGCATCGCGCGGTAGCGCCTCACCCGTTATAGGGGAGGTGTCAATCACCGTTACACCCTCAACAACAATACCGTCAAGCGGAATTTTCTCACCTGCGCGCACCACGATAATATCGTCGGGCTTTATCTCGTTTACATCTACAGTAAGCTCACTACCGTCACGCAAAAGGGTTGCGGTATCAGGCCTTATATCCATTAAGCTTGCTATGGATTTTCGGCTTCGGTCAACCGCTATATGTTCAAGCAGTTCACCCACACGGAAAAACACCATAACAAACACAGCCTCGGGAAATTCGCCTATCATAAAGGCGCCAAGGGAAGCGATACTCATAAGAAGGCATTCACTAAATATGTGACCCTCAAAAATGCTGTCTATTGCTTCAACAAGTATCTCAAAGCCTGACGCCACGAAGGCAATTGCAAATATCATTATAATTGCTGACTGAGGTAAGGCTGCCGTCGCGTTTAATATAATACCAACTATTAAAAGTGCTGCCGACAGGGCTATTTTTATAATTTCACTCTTGTGTTCTTTCATAATCACAAAA
>JAXJYT010000202.1:0-3843 GCA_036306845.1 Acutalibacteraceae bacterium
GATAAGGAACGTATTCCGTGGGATTTTATGCCCAGTTTTTGGACAAAGGACGAACGCTTTTACCATAAAAAAGACTGGCTCAATACTGATATTATGCAGACGGGTAGTTTAAGGGAAAAATACATAAATGTTTGCGAAAATTTAGATAGACTGATTGCCGAGTACGGCTATGTGCATGAGGGTAATATATACCGTGTGGAAAAGGAAAACCGCGATACAATCGTTTTTTTCTGTCATTTTGGTGTTGAATGTGTACTGTTATCGCATATGCTTGGTATTTCGCCTATGGCCTTGTGGCACGGATTTGTAGCGTTGCCGAGCTCGGTTACAACCCTTATTACCGAGGAGCGTGAACAGGGTATCGCATATTTCCGTTGCAACGGCTTCGGTGATATTTCCCACCTTTATGCCGCAGATGAGCCACCCGCATTTGCGGCGCGTTTTTGCGAAACCTATTCTAATATGGAAGAGAGACATTAAAAATGCCTAAAACCTATGATACCTTAGTAATCGGCGGCGGTGCTGCCGGCCTTTGCGCCGCTATAAGATTAAAGCAAAATGACAAAGATTTGAGCATTGCCGTTTTAGAACAACTTCCGCGTGTTGCAAAGAAACTGATTACAACGGGTAACGGCAGATGCAATATAACAAATCGCGATATTAACATAAACCGCTATCACGGTGAAAGCGTAAGCTTTGCAGAATACGCTCTTCTGAAATATGATAATACCGTTATAGAGGATTTTTTTACTACCCTCGGTGTACCGTTCTTTTTTGATGAACAGGGTAGGGCGTATCCGTATTCCCTACAAGCATCCTCGGTTGTGGATGCGTTGCGCTTTGCTTCAGAGGAATTGGGAGTTGAAGTCTTTACACAAACTACAGTTTCCGATTACGAGAAAACACAAAACGGTTTTTCACTTAAAACCTCAAACGGTGATTTCTTTGGTAAAACAGTAATTGCGGCGGCAGGACTTTGCTCGGGCGGTAAGGCGCTTGGCAGTACGGGCGGATTGCTTTCGGTCTTTAAAAAGCACGGCTATAGCACCGTTGCTACCACACCTGCAATCGTGCAAATTAAAACCGAGCCAACGGTTGTTCGTTCACTCAAAGGTATTAAGGTAAATGCCGATGCCACACTCGTTGTTAATAAAAAAACCGTTCGGCGTGAATTTGGTGAGGTACTGTTTTGCGATTACGGTCTGTCAGGTCCGCCTGTTTTGCAAATTTCACGCGCGGTAGAGCGTACAGCTGGCGCCGTTTCGGTGGTTCTTGATTTAATGCCTGAATTTTCCTTTGGTGAAATTGTAAATATGCTTGAATTAAGGTCAAAAAATCTCAGTAAACGAAGCCTTGAAGAATTCTTTACAGGCCTTCTTAATAAGCGTGTAGGTCAGGCGATAATAAAAATGTGTGGTCTTAAATTATCCGATAGCGTGTCAACACTTAAAACCGCCGATATCAAGGCGCTTGCCGATAAGATAAAGCGTATGTCCTTCGCGGTTACGGGAACTACAGGCTTTGATAACTCTCAGGTTACTGCGGGTGGACTTAATACCGATAATTTTGAAGAAAATACTATGATGTCCAAACGCGAAAAGGGAATGTATGCCGCAGGTGAAATACTTGATATTGACGGCGATTGCGGCGGCTTTAATCTACAGTGGGCGTGGTCAAGCGCTATGTGTGCCGCCGACAGTATAATTGAGTGGTTAAAATGATAATTGTAAACAATATAAACGTATCGCTTGATACCGATTTTTCTGATGCTATAGGCATTACCGCCAAGGCGCTTCGTATCGACAAATCACTAATAAAAAACGCGTGGATTTACAGAAAATCGGTTGATGCGCGTAAAAAAAGTGATGTTCACTTTTGCATTTCGACGATAGCCGAGTGTAAGGGCGAAGAAAAGATACTTAAAAGAAATAAAAATGCCGCACCGTTTTGCGAAAAGAAATATATCTGGCAAACGGTAGAAAGTGACGTGCGACCCGTCGTAGTGGGCTTTGGCCCTTCAGGTATGTTTGCGGCACTTGCACTTGCGCGCGCAGGGCTTCATCCCTTGGTGATTGAGCGCGGTGGAGACGTCGATTCGCGCACCACAGACGTACAAGCTTTTTTTGAGGCTGGTAAACTGAACCCCGAATCAAATGTTCAGTTTGGTGAAGGTGGGGCAGGCACTTTTAGTGACGGTAAGCTTAATACGGGCATTAAGGATGTCCGTTGCCGCACCGTGCTTTCGGAGTTTGTAAGATTTGGCGCGCCCGAAGATATTCTTATTGATGCCAAACCGCATATCGGCACCGATATATTAAAGGGCGTTGTGAAAAATATCCGAAACGAAATTATTGCTTTGGGCGGCGAGGTTAAATTCAATTCACGACTTGATGAAATTTTGATAAAAGAAAAAGCGCTTTCGGGTATCGTTGTAAACGGTGAGGAATTTTGTTGCCGTTGTCTTGTGCTTTGTATCGGTCACTCGGCGCGCGATACTTTTAGTATGCTGAAATCAAGCGGAATTATGATGGAAAGAAAGCCCTTTGCGATGGGGGTAAGAATTGAGCATCTGCAAAGTGACATCAACCGCGCTCTGTACGGTGATTTTTGTAATCATTCTGCGCTTTCAGCCGCCGATTATAAGCTTGTGGTACATCCCGAAAATAAGCGCGGTGTATATACGTTTTGTATGTGTCCCGGCGGTGAGGTTATTAACGCCTCAAGTGAAGATGGTGCGATTGCCGTAAACGGTATGAGTGAGAGCGCCCGCGCGGGTAAAAATGCTAACAGTGCGTTGCTCGTCGGCGTAGAGCCCGATGACCTTGACGGTGATGACGTTCTTGCGGGTTGCAATCTGCAGAGGAAAATAGAACAAAGAGCGTACAAAATAGGACAGGGTGCCGTACCGATTACTACGGTCGGTCATTTCCTATACGGTGAGGAAGCAAAAATCGGAGCTGTAGAGCCTACAGTAAAGCCACGTACCGTTTTTGCCGAGTTTACCGATATTTACCCTGATTTTATTACCGATTCGCTAAAGGCGGCATTACCGCTTCTCGATAATAAAATAAATGGCTTCGCAAAAGGCGACGCCATACTTACTGCACCCGAAACGCGAAGCTCGTCGCCCGTCCGCATACTTCGTGAACAAAACGGTCAGTCACAAAGCACGGCGGGAATATATCCTTGCGGTGAGGGCGCAGGCTATGCGGGGGGGATTATGTCTGCCGCGGTAGACGGTATAAAAATTGCGGAGTGTATAATTGAAAGTCTAAAAGGAGAGTAATCTATGAAAAAGTTATTGGTCACCCTTTTAATACTTAAGATTTTGGCGGCAATATATTTGTTCTTTGTAACGCTTGCCGCAGATATAGGTCTTGCAATAATCATAACCCTTATAAATATTCTTGATATTGCTCTTGTGGTAGCGGTTATAATGAATATCGGTGAAATTGAGGAGCTTTGGTATTCACTTAACCGTATGCGTAACGATATAAGAATGCTCAACGATAATACAGTTAAGGTTGAGGAGGCGGAGCCGCATACACCGTCAATCGACCGCCGTGAAGCCGCGCGCGGTGCGTGGGAATGCGTCAAGTGCGCTACAGTAAATAAGGCGGGTACCGATAAGTGCGAGCATTGCGGCGCACAGTATTCGGCATGGGACAATCCTACCGTAAACCCGAGCTCCAAGAAAAAAGTAAGCCGTTGGGTAAAGTGAGTGCCAAAAGTCAGATAAAATGTGTTTTTGGGTGAAAATTGCATATTAATTTGCATATTGACGCCTATTATTTTGCCATAATAAATGAAAAATACCAAAATTGTTAAAATTTAAACAAAATA
>JAXJYT010000203.1:0-1845 GCA_036306845.1 Acutalibacteraceae bacterium
CAGCTACACTAGCCAGATGGTTCGCACAATCAAGTACTTTGCTGAAATCTAATTATAGATAAAACGCAAAATTTTAATCGGTAGAAGTGTAATGCTTCTACCGATTTTTTTATTTCCTTTTTGCAATTGTCTTTATTTGATTTAACAGGTCGTTGTCGCTTGGAATATATGAAAGTCGCCATTCCCAATTACCTTCTTTGGTAGCAGGGGTGTTCATCCTACCGCTACTGTCAAGTGATAACCAATCTTGCATCGGTACAATCATCATATATGCATTACTTTTCGCTAAAAGCTCAAGCATACCGAAAACAACTGTTTCTTCATCGACATTCGGTAAATACGCCTTTAATACGGTAAGAGTTTTACTGTCGGCGCTTTTGTACCAACCAAGTGTAGTATCATTATCGTGAGTACCCGTGTAGCAAACACACCTGTTTGGATAGTTTTGCGGCAAAAAACTGTTATGTGGATCGCCCGTAAATGCGAACTGCAGTATTTTCATATTTGGAAAGCCGGTCTTTTCAAGTAACGCTTTAACCTTAGGACTATCCTCGCCGCCTAAATCCTCGGCAATTATATTAAGCGCACCTAAATGCTTTTTTACAGTATCCCAAAAGCTTATATCTTCGCCATCCACCCACTGACCGCTTTGTGCATCGGGGGCATCTTGCGGTATGGCATAGTAATCGGCAAAGGCGCGAAAATGGTCGATTCTGATAACATCAAAATGCCTTGACATAAACAAAAGGCGCATCCGCCACCATAAATAATCGTTTTTTCGCTGATTTTCCCAGTTATATATGGGATTTCCCCAAAGCTGTCCGCTTTTCGAGAAAATATCAGGCGGTACACCCGCTATAAGCGATGGGGCAAGGTCACGACCTACCTCAAAACATTCGGGATTCTTCCATACGTCAGCAGAATCTGGCGCCACGTAAAACGGTATATCGCCGATAAGCATTATTCCGTTCTTTCTTGCATATTTTGAAAGCTCGTAAAACTGACTGAAAAACAAAAACTGAATTATTTTACATTCTTGAATTTCGTAGTAATGCTCATCTATAAAGTGACTCAAGCTATCAGGTGTACGGTAACGTAGATTTTCATCAAAATCGGCTATTTTCTCGCTGTTAAAGTGCTTCTGCATAGTAACGAATATGGCGTAGTCATCAAGCCAAAAACTGTTCTGTACCGTAAAATACTTAAAATCGGTGCGCTTAACATCGAAATTCTGTGCGGCTATTTTAAGAAGCGGTAGCTTGTATTCACGTACGCTCTTATAATCAACCTTACCATTTGGCATATCCTTAAGATGAGAAGGTGACAATAGCCCGTCGCGCACAAGAAAATTAAGGTCAATATAAAGCGGCTCACCCGCAAAGCAGGACACAGACTTATAAGGCGAGTTGCCCTCACCAAGACATACAATGGGCAACATTTGCCAATATTTTTGTCGTGTTATCCTTAAAAAGTCAATAAATTTGTATGCCTCTATACCAAATGTTCCGATGCCATCCTTTGAGGGTAGCGATGATACCGCCATAAGCGTGCCGCAACCCTTTTTTATGAATTTATCCCTTAACCGCACCGGATGCTACTCCTTTTATAATATATTTTTGCGCCGACAGATAGAATATTACTACGGGTACGATGGTAAGCACAAGCATTGCCATCATAGCGCCCATATCGACCGATCCGTATCCACCCTTTAAATACTGAATAGCTATTGGAATTGTTTGGTAGTTGCTTCCAATTACAAGATAGGGAAGCAGATAGTCGTTCCAGATCCACATTGTGTTTAGAATAGCTACGGTAATAGCGGTAGGCTTTAAAATGGGAAAAACC
>JAXJYT010000204.1:0-5484 GCA_036306845.1 Acutalibacteraceae bacterium
ACCGTACCCGCCGATTCTTGACGTGTTGAACTCAACAATAGCGCCCGAACCGTCGGGTGTAATAATATATCCCTTATCGTCAAGACCAGCCGCGCCGAACAGAGGCAATAACTGAAGCTCATTAAGGTAAAGCCCTACGGGAATTTGAATTTCCTTTGCGGGAATGTTTACCTTAAAGGAATCGCCTTTTAGCGTGTATTCAATGGGTATTGTAAAACTTAAAAGTGATTTAACCTCTTGCGTAGCGCCGACCTTATCGTTATCGGCCTTTACATCCTCGGCAGTATAACCCGCCGTTTTAAAAATCAAGTTATAAATGCTTTCAAGCTTATATTCTGGAGTATATAAATCAAGAAAATAATAATTTTTGTTTTTATCAATTGCGGTAAAGTTTTGCTCGTATTGCTTTACCGTTGCAATGCTTTGTATTTCAGAAAGCTTTTGCAGTTTATAAGTTTCTTTAATACTTTGTTTTTGGGAATCCGATAACTTTGACAGTATTTTACTTTCAAACTTATCCTTTTCGATAACATTTGGAAGCATTCCGCGTTCCACCTTGTTATCGCCCATTTGATAGATTATTTTTATACCGTTTTCTATAAAGTCATATTTTATATTATTTGTCTCAACACACGCATCATACGAATTAAGAGTACCGCTCATATCATCAGACGTGTAGTAATTCACCCACAAAGCCGAGCGCAGCCTACCCGCCATAGAGCCTGCGGCAAGTGAATCATCTTCGGGATTGCTTGGATTGGCATACCAAAGCTCACCGCTTGATTTGTGAAGCACAGCCATCTGCGATAATTCTTCATTATAAAAGAGTGCTAACGTTTTGTTTTCACAAACAAGCTTCATACCCTCAGGCGCGCGCTCATCATCACTTAAAGCGCCGTTTGACAAACCGACCCCTGTGCTGACAGAATACTGCGGTTGCTTTATATTTGTAGGAATATGCATCGAAACAACGATTATAATAAACGCCAAAAAAACAACAAATATGCCGAGGCATACCGATAATATTTTCTTTATAGTATGACTTTCTAAAGCAAAATTACTTTTGTCAAAAAGTTTCAATCGAATACACCTCACATATTGATAACTATTTCCTTATAAACGTTGATAAGGAAGTAACGCATTTGGTCTAACAAATTAAATACAAGAACGGCAAGAAATACTACTATTGCCATTGCACAAAGAATAAGAATGATTACACCAACCGAGCGCTTTAAGGTGTAGCTGTGTATGGTTATTACCGATGCAACCAACAAAAGCGCAGTCCATATAATGCCAAAGGCACCGAGTATCGTTATAAACATTCCGCCTTCAAGCGTCAATAAGTTGGAAAGGATTACACAGGGTATCTGTGCTAACATAAACGGAACAAGCGCATAGGCCGTTGCCATAACTATATGCGAAGGTTTTCCGTCACCGTCAAGAAGCGTAGAAACCGCCCAGTTACAAAGGCACCATAATACGATAGGCAAAACCGCAACGCTTATGGTTTTTAACAAACTGAATTGTGCGTTAATATCTTTATAAAGGAAGCCTTTAAATCCAGCGTTTATTATCCAAACAAAAACCCATATTATATAAATTATTGCAGCCGATATTCCATTTCCTCGGCGTTCGTGTGTCATGTCCCAAAAGCCATCAAACGGATGTGTCATAATATAAAAGGAATATTCAAGACCACTTAGCCAATCAGGTAAATCACGTTTTGTTTTATTCCCTGATTTTTTTCTTAAAACAACTATTATAACAACTGTTGCCACCGCAATTAAAGCAATCCCCAATATTATAAAGCCTAAATTCTCGCTAAAGAATTTTTGCGCTTTTAAACCATATGCTTTAGAATATGTGGTCTTATCACCGCCAAGCTTTGCATAATCCATCGCAAGATTATATTCACCAAGCATATAGTAAACCTTACCGATGCCTGAATATGCAATGTTCAGTTGTGAATTAAGCCTTAAAACGTTTTGCCAATTTCCCTTTGATTCCTCGTATCTGCCTTCAATATAATTTTGTTGTGCCTCAATAATTAGCTTTCCGTACTCGTTAAGCTTAAATACAGTGACAGAAAGTGTAGCGGCATCAAGAACATATATATTGTCATCCTTTGCATCCACCGCAACGGGATTAATGAACTTGCCTACCTCGCTACCGTAACCGCCAAGTACAAATAACGGGTCGCCGCTTTCGGAATACGCAAAAAGTCTTTTACGGTTTGAATCAAGACAGATATATCCGTAATCCCTTACCGTAATATCGGTAAGCAACGATGCACCCTGAAACGTTGCATCATCCCAATAGTTAAAATCAATATCACCAACAGGTTGACCATATATAGTACTGTTTTTAAGTATATTTACACCGAGTGCACTTTGACGTCTTATAGGAGTACCGCTCGTTGGATTAACCTTATCATCGGCTTGGGTTACAGTATAAATAAAGCCCTTGCTGTCGATATCAAGATTATCAAACTCAACGGGAATATCCTTCACCATTTTGCCACGCTGAACAGAGGTTGCAATTTCTTTCCAAAAGCTATCCCAAAGATTTGTGCTTACATCATTTGCACCTACAAAGCCAACGAAATTATCCTTTGCATCAAACTGCATCAGACCATCGTAAGCACCCTCGGATAACACATAAACATTCCCTCTGACATCGGCGGCTATTTTTATAGGTCTGAAGACAAATTCACTGTCAAAAACATCTTCTCCTGTTGCGGTAATAACGCGCGATACCACGCCACTTTCATCACAAGCCAAAACCTGACCGTTTCCCGTATCTGCTATGTATATAAGACCGTTATCATCTACAAAAACGCCGGTCGGTTGCTTAATTCTGCCAAGACTGTTATCGGGCAAAAGCGGTGTAGCTATCTGCCCTATGAACTGAAATCTACCGTCAAGCACAACAATACGGTTGTTGCCCTTATCGGCTATATACACATTGCCATTAGGAGCTACCGCTAAATCCGAAGGCTCGATTATACCCATCTTACCCCAATTACAGTACTCTTTATCGAGATAATACTGCACATCAGCGGCATCGGGAGTTTGCACGTGATTTCCCTCTTTTGAATATGTATAAGATGCTGCGGAAACACCCGTACACATAACGGAAAGAGTTAAAAGCACTGTCGCACTTACTATTAATATTTTAAGAAAACACTTCACGACTGTACGTCTCCTTCCAGATTAATCCTTCATACCCGAGGTTGCCATCGTTTCCATAACCTGATTTTGCGAAATTAAGAATGTGCCTATAGGTACTATCATCATACAAACCGAAACGGCGGCGCCAACACCCGTACGGGCAACACCGCTCGCAACAATTTGATGTAAAGCCACAGGCAGAGTTTTAAGTTCTTCACTGTAAATATAGTTGCCACCGGTTGCATTCCAAAGTGACTGAATAGATAATATTGCCATAGTAAGCCACGCGGGTTTTACAACAGGCATTGCAATTTTAAATATAATTTGCAACTCACCTGCACCGTCAATTCTTGCTGCTTCAAGCAATGAATCGGGCAATAACTGTGTCATAAACTGACGCATAAGGTACAGTCCCATACTGCTTTGTGCGGCAGGAAGAATAATTGACCAATACGTATCTATCATATTAAGTCTTGTAAGCACAAGATATGTAGGTATACTTGTTACAATGGGCGAAAACATAAGCGCAAACACAACCATACTAAACAGAACTCCCCTACCGGGAAAATCAAATTTAGTAAGTGCATATGCCGCACACGTTGCAAATACTATTTGAAGAATTACGCCAACTGCGGTAATAAACACCGAGTTTACAACATAGCGCGAAAACGGCACCCATGAGTTTGAAAGCACGTCGCCCATTTGTTTGAAATTTTCAAGCGTTGGTCTTCTCACAAAAAATGTCGGTGGGAATCTAAAAAGCTCACCGTAAGGCTTCAGAGAATTACTTATAACATATATAAGTGGCAAAGCCATTGTAACAGCAAAGCAAAAAAGAACGGCAAAAACAAATACGTCACCGCCGATAGAACGGCTAAGTCTTATCTTTTTTGGTTTTGATAAACGTTTATTTTTTACTGCAGTCATCATTTAAGCACCTTTTTCAAAACGATGTTAATAAGCTTATTACAAGAAATTGTAATTATAAATAAAACTGTTGCTATTGCAGATGCGTAACCCATTTCATATCTGACATTACCGTAATCTGACATATGATTAGCAATAAAATGTCCTGCGTACTGGACACTTGGATTACCCGCAAGGTTTACGCTTATTTCGCTAACTGCAAATGCACCCGTAATGGAAAGAACCGCGCCAAATATCATTTGTGGTTTAATTGAAGGTAATGTGATATACCAAAGCTCTTGCCAACGGTTACGGATACCGTCTATTGCACCTGCCTCCATAAGTGCATGGTCCACGCCCTTAAGACCTGCAACAAACGATAAAAATCCTGTTCCAAGACTCATCCAGATTTGAACGATAATAAGAAGCGGTAATATATACTGCACATCAGCAAACCATTGAATAGGTGTTGAAATGATGCCAAAATCAAGAAGCAAAGCATTTACATAACCGTAAGAATCGCTGCTGAATAAAAGCTTCCACACAAGGTAAACATTGCCCGAAATTGAAGGTGCATAGAAAAGCAAAACAAATATTGAACGCACCTTACCTGAAAGCTCATTGATAAACCACGCTACCATAAGGCTTAAAAGATAACCTATAGGTGCAGTTATAATCGCAAACACCATTGTATTTTTAAGCGAGGTTTTAAAAATATCATCGTAAAACAAAAGCTTAACATAATTATCAATTCCCATAAAAACGGGCTTTTGTAGCATATTGTAGTATGTAAAGCTATAGTAAAACGAAATTATTACAGGCAGAACCGTAAAAATAAAGAAAAGAATAAAAAACGGTGCCGAAAGAAAATATGCCATCCTATCACGTTTGGCACGGTATTTAATTGATTGCCACCAAGAATTTAGCGGCGATGTTTTATTATTATTCATAAATATACCTCTTTGCCTGAATCGTAATTATGATGCCAATTTTAAAGCACGTCTTTGATACTCAAGCTCGGTATCAATAATACGGTCGTACTCATTCATAATTTCTCTCGCATCAGTTCCGTCTGTTGTACTGTTGGAATAAATTTCGCGGAAAGCGTTATTAAGATAACGTCCCGTATAATAACCGCCGGGTATCTCAGGGATACAAACGGTATAATCCATTTGCTTTTTTATAATGCTATATTGCTTATTAGACCACGGAATATTTTCTATAGCCTTAATGTTGGCTGTATTGTATCTTCCGGCCTTACCAAGCAGATTTTCAATGAATATACCAAATTCGCTTTGTGTTGTTTCCGAGCACCACCATTTTGCAAATTCCCATGCAACCTGCTTATTATCGGATTTTTCCAAAATAACCGTTGCAGTAATAGTAAGCGGTACAGAATGGTCTATAT
>JAXJYT010000205.1:0-3410 GCA_036306845.1 Acutalibacteraceae bacterium
ATACAGTTGCATTTGCAGCCTAATTAGGCTGCCGTCCGAGCATAGAGTACCGCGGCTTTGCAAGGGCGTCAATTAGCGGTGAACGTGAATGATAGGGTGTCTCCCCTTTCATCACGCAGTAGAGACTACCAAACAGTTCGGCTTGATGCTTGACTGAATTGTGAGGGAATTTTAATCAAACATCTGCGCTCGGAGATGCCGATGGGAATTGGTTTTTGGACGGGGGTTCGACTCCCCCCGGCTCCACCAGTCGAGAGGCTCGACACCCACTTCGTACTAAAGTCTTATGCTAATTTAAATTTAGCGACTCGACATCATTGTTTACTTGTGCGTGTTGTTTCTCCAAAACAAGCATCGACAAATCTCAGCCGAGGTTTGTCGATTTAACTTTATTACATAAAAAGGAGTAACTGTTTATTGGAAAAATATAATGTAAACGGAATGAGTTGTGCCGCTTGTAGTTCAAGAGTAGAAAAAGCAGTATTAAACGTTGATGGTGTCACCTCTTGTTCGGTTAATTTGCTTACTAACTCTATGATTGTTGATGGCACTGCAGATGAATCCGCAATAATTATCGCTGTTCAAAAAGCAGGATACAGTGCATCAAAAAACAGTAATAAATTAATAACAAGTGCAGATAATAATTCGCTCAAAGATAAGGAAACTCCTATTCTTTGCAAAAGATTGATTTATTCACTTTTATTTCTGATTGTTTTAATGTATATATCAATGGGACATATTATGTGGTCTTTTCCTATACCTGAAGCATTAGAAAATAGTCCTTTTACAATCGGAATAATCCAAATGGTTCTATCTTTTGCAGTAATGTGTATCAATTACAAATATTTCACTAACGGCTATAAAGGAATAATTCATCTATCGCCAAATATGGACACGCTGATTTCGCTTGGCTCTTCTGCGTCCTTTGTTTATAGTTTATATACGTTATTTATAATGTATAAATCACTTACACCAAAAGTACATTTACACGATTTGTATTTTGAATCTGCGGCAATGATTTTAGCATTAATTACGCTTGGTAAAATGTTGGAATCACGTTCAAAAGGCAAAACTACAAATGCATTAAAAAGTCTTATGAATCTTGCGCCAAAAACCGCAACAGTAGTAAGAAATAATATCGAACAAAATATTTCTGTTGATGATGTAGTTATAGGTGACATTTTTATCGTAAGACCCGGTGAAAGCATTCCTGTTGACGGGATAGTAATCGACGGACATAGCGCAGTTGATGAATCTGCACTTACAGGCGAAAGTATACCGGTTGATAAAATTGTCGGTGACACTGTTAGCGCCGCCACAATTAACAGTTCAGGTTATATTAAATGCCAAGCTATGCGTATTGGCAATGATACTACACTTTCGCAAATAATTAAAATGGTAAACGATGCCGCCACGACCAAAGCGCCGATAGCAAAAATCGCAGATAAGGTTTCCGGCGTTTTTGTTCCAATTGTAATTTCTATTGCCATTATCGTTTTAGTTGTATGGCTTACGCTTGATAAAAGCATCGGATTTGCACTGACAAGAGCAATATCGGTGCTCGTTATTAGTTGTCCGTGCGCTTTAGGTCTTGCTACTCCCGTTGCAATAATGGTCGGTAGTGGAAAGGCCGCTAAAAATGGAATTTTGTTCAAAACTGCTTCCTCGCTTGAGATGGCGGGTAAAACACAAATAATTGCACTTGATAAAACAAAAACAATTACAAGCGGCGAACCCGAAGTAACTGATGTTATTGGTGATAATGAGCTTTTAAAAATTGCTTATAGCCTTGAGCTTAAAAGTGAGCATCCTTTAGCAAAAGCAATTGTCAAGTTCTGCGAAAAATCAGATGTAATAGCATACGAGACAACAGATTTTAAAGCTTTTTCCGGAGGCGGAGTATCGGCGCAATATAACAGTGAAGCAATACGCGGGGGCAATCTTCAATATATTAGTAAATATTGCACCGTATCGGAGGAACTAATAATTAAAGCAAGGCTACTTGCGAGTAATGGTAAAACACCAATATTCTTTGCAAAAGAAAAAGAACTTCTTGGAATCGTTGCAGTTTCTGATATGATAAAAACTGATAGCGCAAATGCTATTTCAGAGCTTAAAAATATGGGTGTTCGTGTAATTATGCTTACGGGTGATAACGAAATAACCGCACGGGCTATTGCAAAACAGGTTGGCATAGATGAGGTTATTTCCGACGTTAAGCCGGACGGTAAAGAAGCTGCTATTTTAAGTTTACAGTCACAAGGCAAGGTTACTATGGTCGGTGACGGAATTAATGATGCGCCCGCCCTTACGCGCGCCGATACCGGAATTGCTATAGGAGCAGGTACAGACGTTGCAATTGACGCGGCAGATGTTGTTCTTGTAAACAGTAAATTACGTGATGTGCCTGCAGCTATACGTTTAAGTCGCAGAACACTTAGAACCATTCATCAGAATCTATTTTGGGCATTTATTTACAATACAATTTGTATTCCCGTAGCGGCAGGCGCATTTGTTTGGGCAGGTTTAACATTAAATCCAATGCTTGCTGCTGCCGCAATGAGTTTATCAAGCTTTTGTGTTGTTTCCAATGCATTAAGGCTAAATTTGTATGATGTTTATTCTACTAAATGTGATAAAAAAATTAAACAAAATGCTATAAGTGAGGTTAAAAAAATGAAAAAGACGATTAAGATTAATGGGATGATGTGTCCGCATTGTGAAGCAAGAGTTAAAAAACTTCTTGAAGAAACAAAAGGAATTTCCTCTGCGATTGTGAGTCACACAGAAGGAACTGCGATAGTTACACTTACTTCACCAATTGAAAATGAAATTATTTCAAAAATAATAACCGATAACGGTTATGAGGTTATTTCAATTGATTAAAACAAAAAGACAAGATTCATCTGAATCTTGTCTTTTTTTATAAAACTCTTACCTTGAAATAATGTTACCGTTATTCAGGGTTACGCCCCATTCATCAGTAACAACCCTTTCGGGATTTGATTGAATTGCGGTAGCTACAACCTTGAAATTCAATGTGTAGCCTTTTTTTTGAGTTAAAGCTTGTGTATCTACAAGCAGAACTGCTGTGTTGGTTTGCGGTTGTATCGGTGTACTGTGATACCAATAATCATCAGTACCTTGAAACCAATTACCGCCACCCCAACTTATTGTGTAATCAACACCGTTAAGCGGAGCTTCAGATAAAATTTTACCATTAGAATCGGAAACCCATGTTACTATAACCGTAGCTCTTATATAAGCATCAATATTACCTGTGTTCTTTACAGAAACGTTGTTAATCAAAGCACCGTTTGTTGTTTTGTCGATTTCACAGGTAACGTACGCGGGAATAAATTTATTATTTTCAGTTTGTGAATTTGAAACCAAATAAGCAACTGTAGAAC
>JAXJYT010000206.1:0-14217 GCA_036306845.1 Acutalibacteraceae bacterium
CACTTCTAAAGTGGCTTGTCGGAACGCTTTTGAGCGTTCCGACTAACTACAATCATTATTATACACCCGTTTTCGCCGCAAGTAAAGTTATTTGTTGACAAGGCGTGTATGATATACTATAATTTGAAAATGAAATTCAATTTCAAGTTGGTGATTTTATGGCAACCTATAATACAAAGCAACGCGGAGCCACCGAGGATTTTTTGCGTTCGCACGCGGGTGTTCACTACACCGTAGACAGTCTGCTTACAGCCCTTGAAAAAGCGGGTGTAAGCATTGGTCGAACCACCGTTTATCGCACGCTTGAGCGCCTTTGTGACGAGGGCAAGGTGAACAAATACTCGGGCAATTTCGGCGAGGGAGTCTGCTATCAATACGTAAGTGATAAGGAATGCACCTCACACTTTCATTTAAAGTGCGAAGGATGCGGAAAGCTTATTCATCTTGAGTGCGGAAGGATAGAGGAAATCGGCGCTCATATTGCGCGTGAACACGGCTTTAAGGTGAATAAGCTTAAGACCGTTTTTTACGGTGTTTGTGAGGAATGTGCGGGCAAATGAAAAGGATAATTGCATGTGTTTTGTGCCTTTTTCTGCTTTGCGGATGCGCCGTAAAAAAATCGGATAACGGAAAGCCGAAGATCGTTACAACCGTCTTTCCGATATACGATTTTGTTCGCGCTATCGTAGGGGACACGGCACAGATTAAACTGCTTATAAAACCCGGGTGTGAGGTGCACGCGTTTGAGCCCTCACCCTCTGATATGGCGGCTATAGAAAATTGCGATTTGTTTGCATTTATCGGCGGCGAATCAGATTCGTGGGTAGAAAATTTGCTCGGCGAAGCGGATATAAATACAGTGACTCTTATAGAGCGGGTAAATACGCTTAAGGAGGAGCATTCGCACTCGGATGAGCATCTTCATCATCACGCTTATGACGAGCATATATGGACCTCCCCCGAAAATGCCGTGGATATGGTGAGCGCTATTGCGGATGAGCTTTGCGAAATTATTCCCGAAAATGCGGAAATTTACCGCAAAAACGCCAAGAATTATATAGAAAAAATTAAACTTGCGGCAGATAAAATAAAAGCGGTGGTAGCCGCGGCAGAGCAGGGCTTTATCGTGGTTGCGGATAGGTTTCCGTTTGCGTATTTCACCGATTATTTCGGCATCGGATACGAAGCGGCGCTTGATGGCTGTGCCGCCGCGTCGGATGTAAGTGTTAAAACGGTAGCGCGACTACTTTCGGTTATAAAGGAAAGGCAGGTAGATGCGGTTTACTGCACCGAGCTTTCAAACCGCATTATCGCAAACGCCGTTGCCGAGCAAACGGGAGCAAGGGTAATAGAGCTACACTCGGCGCATAATGTCACGAAAGAGGATTTTTATAACGGGACAAGCTACGTTGATATAATGATTCGCAACGAAGCGGCAATAAGAGAGGGTATAAAATAATGCTTATCGATGTAAAAGGACTTTCGGCATATTACCGTAATAACAAGGTTTTCAGCGACGTTTCCTTTAGCGTTTTTAAGGGCGATTATCTTTGTATTACGGGTGAAAACGGAAGCGGAAAAACAACGCTTATGCGTTTACTTTTAGGGCTTCCCATAAAGTACACGGGCGAGATACGGTACGAGGGGTTAAAGCGTAATAAAATTGGTTGGTTGCCGCAGCATAACGAAAGCGCGTGGGACTTTCCCGCAAACGTGCGCGAGGTTGTGCTGTCGGGCCTTGGCGGCAAGCGCTTTTTTGGTCTTGGGTATACAAAAGCGCAGATAGAAAGGGCGCTGAAAAATATGCAGCTTTGCGGTGTTTCAGAGTGGTCACAAAGGTCTTTTCGTGAGCTTTCGGGCGGTCAGAAGCAACGCGTGCTTTTGTGTCGCGCGCTTTGTGCGGCGGATAGCGTACTGCTTCTTGACGAGCCCACTGCGAGTCTTGACGGCGAAACAAAAGAGGAAATGTACGCCGTTATAAAGGAGCTTAATAAGAGCGGCGTGGCGATAATAATGATTACGCACGATATAGAGCGCGCAAGCCTTGATGCAAAGCACGTTTTAAACCTCAAAAACGATGGTTATTCCTATGAAAAAATCAACACCTTTGCCGAAGGGGGTGACGCGTAATGCAGTATTTTTTAGAGCTTATATCATATCCGTTTGCATTGCGAGCACTCTGTGTGGGCGCACTTTTATCACTCTGCGCGGCTCTGCTTGGCGTAAATCTTGTGCTAAAGCGTATGTCAATGCTGGGCGACGGACTGTCGCACGTGTCCTTCGGTGCGGCGGCGATAGCGTTGGCGGCGGGCTTTGCGCCGCTTGAATTTTCAATACCGCTTGTAATAATCGCCGCGTTTCTACTGTTGTGGCTTCAGAATAAGAATATCGGCGGCGATGCCGCGATTGCCGTAATCTCAAGCGGAGCCTTGGCGATCGGCATAACCGTAGCGTCACTTACTACGGGTATGAACACCGATATCAGCAGCTATATGTTCGGCAGTATTCTGGCGCTTTCCAAAAGGGACGTTACACTGTCAATCGCATGTGCTATCGCAGTAATGGTGGTGTATCTGCTTTTCTATCACAAGATTTTTTTATGTGCATTTGACCCCGATTTTGCACGCGCGACGGGTGTCAGAGTGAAGCTTTACGACGGCATTACCGCCGTGCTCACAGCGGTGCTTACCGTAATCGGTATGCGGGTTATGGGCGCACTCTTGATATCAAGCATAATTACGGTCCCCGCACTCTCGGCTATGCGTTGCACCAAAAGCTATCGCGGTACGGTGTTATGCGCCGCCGCATTTTCGGTAACGGCGTTTTTTGCAGGTATTACACTGTCATTTATTTACGATTTGCCAACAGGCGCCGCAGTAGTGCTTTGTAACCTCGTCGTTTTTGCGGTTTCCTCTGCCGTAAGAAAGACAAAATCAAGATAGATTTGCAGAACGAACACAAAATTTTCTGCCGGTTTACCGAAAAATCCCACAAAAATTAGTCATTGACTTATACTGTGCAAAAGTGTATAATTAAACTGATATTTTATAATTAAATTTATATATATTGCAAAAAAGAAAAAAGAGGTAACTATGTCGGTTTTAGAGAAGGAAGTAGAAACAACATCCGGCGGCACCGCCGTACGCGAAATAGAGCTTGATGCACAAACCGTACAGGCGGGAAAGGGCTTTTATAATGCTTGTCGTAGATTTCGTGATATAGTGTGTTCTCTATTGGCGCTTTTGGTGCTATGGCCGTTTATGGTAATAACTGCGGTTGCTATTGTGATTGACAGTCCCGGCGCATCACCCATATTTGTTCAGGAGCGTATCGGCAAGAACGGTAAGCCATTTAAGTTTTATAAGTTCAGAAGTATGTGTCCTAACGCAGAGGCAAAGCTTGAAAGTCTTATGGAACTTAACGAGATGGATGGCCCCGCGTTCAAGATTAAAGAGGACCCACGAATTACCCGTGTGGGTAAGTTTATAAGGGCGTGCAGTATTGATGAGCTACCACAGCTTATAAACATACTTAAAGGGGATATGAGTATTGTCGGTCCCCGCCCTCCGCTACCGCGAGAGGTTGCGCAGTACACCGATTATGACCGTCAACGTTTACTTGTGGTACCGGGTCTTACTTGCTATTGGCAGATAAAAGCCAATCGCAACGATATTTTGTTTGAGGATTGGGTAGCGCTTGACGTCAAGTACATAAAAGAGCGTAGTACGCTTACCGATTGGAAAATTATCTTTATGACCGTGGGCGCAGTGCTTGGTATGAACGGTGAATAAGATTAGTCATATAAAACCTCCGGCATCGGAGGTTTGTTTGGTGTTTGGGAATTATCAGAAAGGACTAGAAAGAATGCAACATGTTTTTGTGATCGGTGCAAAATCTTTGGGAACATACGGGGGATACGAAACTTTTATAAAAAATCTAATTGAACAACACGAGAATAATTATCAAATTAAATATCACATAGCGTGTAAGGCAAATGGCGAAGGGCATATGGATGAAGAAACATTGGAAGAAGTAGAAAAAATAAATGACAATGAGTTTCTTTATAAACAGGCACACTGCTTTAAAATAAAGGTACCTAGCATAGGCGCTGCGGTAGCAATTTATTACGATGTGTGTGCCTTAAGTTATTGTTGTAAATACATATTAGAAAATAATATAAGAAATCCTATAATATACATACTGGCTTGTAGGATTGGTCCTTTTATGAGTTATTTTAAACGAAAGATCCGAAATTTGGGTGGAAGAATCTTTGTTAATCCTGATGGGCATGAGTGGAAACGTCAAAAATGGAATGCTTTGGTGCGAAAATATTGGAAACTTTCAGAAAAGCTAATGGTTAAAGAAGCAGATTTGATTGTTTGTGATAGCAAAAATATAAAAAAATATATTGAATGTTGTTATAAAAGATTTCAACCAAAAACAAAGTATATTGCCTATGGTGCAAATTTGAGTAACAAAACAACAAGCAATGATGAAAAAATAAACAAATGGTGCTCAGAACATGGCTTGGAAAAGAAAGAATACTATTTAATCGTTGGAAGATTTGTTCCTGAAAATAATTATGAAACGATGATTCGTGAATTTATGAGTAGCAATACAAAAAAGCAGTTAGCGATCATAACTAATTATAATGATAAGTTTTTAGCTCAATTAGAAAAGGAACTTCATTATAAAAAGGATAAAAGAATTAAATTTGTAGGAACTGTTTATGATAGGGAACTTCTTGTCAAAATCAGAGAGAATGCATACGCATATCTTCACGGTCACGAAGTTGGAGGAACCAATCCAAGTTTGTTAGAGGCATTATGTAGCACTAATTTAAACTTGCTTTTGAATGTCGGTTTTAATCGCGAAGTGGGCGAAGATGCAGCTTTATACTGGGAAAAGCAAGAGGGTAGTCTATCTGACTTGATCGCATTTGCGGAACAAATGGATGAAAATGCATATAACGAATATGGTGTTAAAGCTAAAATGCGTATAAAAGAAGAATACAGTTGGGAATACATTGCGGAAAAGTACGAGGAGATATTTTTATAGCTTTATGTATGATTATAGGGGCTTGTTAAGATGAAGATATTGATGGTCAATAAGTTTTTCTATAAAAAAGGTGGAAGCGAAACATATTATTTTGCGTTAAAACACCTTTTAGAACAAAAAGGACACACCGTTATAGATTTCTCAATGACGGATGAAAAAAACTTTGAATCTGAATATTCACAATATTTTGTCAAAAACATTGATTACAATGAAAAAAACAACATTTTCTATAAACTCAAAGCGGCAAACAATATAGTATATTCATTCGAAGCAAAAAGAAAATTTCGAGAGTTAATAGAAAAAACTAAACCCGATATAATACATTTACATATTTTTCAACATCAGATATCGCCATCGATACTCGATGTGATTAAGAAATATGACATACCTACTGTATATACTGCACACGATTTGAAAATGTTGTGTTTAAATTATAAAATGATGCACCATGGGAAAATCTGCGAGCAGTGTAAAAAAGGGAAATATTATCATTGTGCGATAAATAAATGTGTGAAAGATTCTTTTTTTAAAAGTTGTATTAACGTTGTAGAAGGTTATTTTCACAAGTGGATCAAATCATATAATGCAATTGATGTGATTGTTACGCCTAGTAATTTTTATAAAAGGAAGTTTATAGAATTTGGGGTGTCACAAGGTAAGGTTTGTCACATACCTAACTTTTTGGATAAGGAAACAACTTATTCGATAACAAATGAAAAAGAGAGATATTACCTTTATTTAGGGAGGCTTTCGGCTGAAAAGGGAATATTTACTATGTTGGATGCATTTGCTAAAAGCAAAAAACAGTTATACATAGCAGGAACGGGACCTATAGAAGAAAAGATCAAGAAAAAAATAAAAACTGAAAGCCTTGATAACATCAAGATGTTGGGATTTAAAACAGGTCAAGAACTTGTGGATTTGATTGGAAATGCGAAAGCGATTATTATTCCTTCTGAATGGTATGAAAACGGGCCATATTCAGCTATTGAGGCATTACAGCTAGGGGTTCCTATAATAGGCGCCGATATAGGAGGCATACCAGAATTAGTAAAGGATAATGGTTTTCTTTTTAAAAGCGGCGATTCACAAGCGCTCATAAATGCTATAAACAATATGGAAGCTTTAACGATAGAAGAATATCAAAAATTTAAAAACGTTTCGAAAGATTTGTTTCATAAATATTATACAAGTGATTTTCATTATGAATTATTGCAAAAGGTTTATAATAGTGCTATTAAGTTAAAAAACATTTAGAAAAAACTTTATAGAGGAGATGCGGGGAAATAAAAAAAGCATTGATTGTTTCGGCAACAACGGGTTTTATAAAAGGCTTTTTATTGCACGATATTGAGTTGTTGCAAAAGTTTGGTTATCAAGTTCACTGTGCCGCCAACTCTAAAAATTCAACAAGTTTTGATGCCGAGGAGTTTTTCAAAACTCAAAAGGTAACGTTTCATAATATCGAATTTTCATCAGTTTCTCCATTTAGCAGATTCACTATAAAGTCAGCAAAGCAAATAAAAAAACTGCTAAAAAAAGAAAAGTTCGATGTTATTCATTGTCATACCCCTATCGCGGGAATAATTGTTCGTATTATGGCGGCTTCATACAGAAAAAAGGGATGTAAAATTATTTACACTACTCATGGATTAGCTTTTCCAAAAGGAAGTGGCATTAAAGAAAAACTGGTTTACGGAATGGTAGAGTTGCTCGGTTCTGCGCTCTCCGATGCAATAATTACTATTAACAACGAAGATTTTTGTATGGTTAAGAAAATGCTTTGCAAAAAAGTATATTACATTAATGGTGTTGGGGTCCAAACAAGCAAATATCACAATGTAAAAATAGATAGGGCTCTTTATAGAGAAAAAATTGGCGTTGGTGAAACTGATATTATGGTGCTTTCTGTAGGGGAACTTTCTGACAGAAAAAATCATCAAATAATTATAAAGGCTTTGGCTGAACTGAATGATCCGCAATTTGTATTTGTGATTTGCGGAAAAATCATGACAAAAAGCGATGCTTATGAAAATTTGGTCAAATTAGCCAACGAATTAAATGTAAAGGTGAAATTTCTAGGTTTCAGAACGGATATTCCTGAGATTACACATTGTGCAGATATAGCAGTGCTTCCTTCAAAAAGAGAAGGGCTGGGACTTGCGGGAATAGAAGCGTTAGCATCAGGAATTCCGGTTGTAGGTTCAAGGGTACAAGGAATAAAAGATTATGTTATCGACGGCAAGACAGGATTTCTCTGTTCCCCTACAAATCATTGCGAATTTTCAGAAAAAATCAAAATGTTATCAAACCCCAATTTGCGTGAATCTATGAGAAACAATTGCATAAAAAAAGCAGAAGAGTTTAGTGTGCAAGTTTCATGGAAACAAATGGAAGATATCTATATTGATATGCTAAATTAAAATAAGGAGGCGGTGTGATGATAGGGCTATGTATAAATTATTATAACAAAAATTTTGGTGGACTTTTGCAAGCGTATGCAACGGTTAAAAAGTTTGAGGAAATGGGCGTTAAATGCGAAATAATCCGTTACAAAAAGAAATATACACCATTATACATAATAAAATCGATTCCACGGGTACTTAACGGTGTTTTGATTCGAGAAAAAAAAGAAAGTTTTACAAAAAAAATATTTTTGCTAATCGTTAAGGGATTTGCAGAAAATGAAAGAGTAAGAAAACACGCATTCGAAGAATTTCTAAGCGAGAAATTCATAAATTTATCTACGATACATGTTGGTTACGATAAATTGTGTGATGGCTCAGAAAAATATTGTGCTGTTGTAACGTGTAGCGATCAGTTGTGGTCTCCGTCTGGATTGCCTACAAACTTTTATAATTTAATGTTTGTTCCGGATAATATTCGAAAGATATCCTATGCATCAAGCTTCGGTGTTGGTCAAATACCGTGGTATCAAAAGAAAAGAACGGCTGATTTTTTAAAGCGTATAGACTATATAAGTATGCGCGAGCGTAGAGGCTCGCAAATTGTAAAAGAGCTTATTAACCGGGAAGTTCCTACTATTTTAGATCCGGTTTTTATGTTTGATAAGCAAGGTTGGGAAAAGTTGATACCAACAGAGAGAGTAATTGATGAACCGTATATATTTGCCTATTTTCTTGGAAAAAATTCCGAACATAGAAAAGCGGTAGAAAAATTCGCAAAACAAATAGGATATAAAATAGTAACATTACGGCATTTAGATCAATATATTCCCGAAGATGAATCTTTTGGTGATTTTGCGCCTTATGATGTCGGCCCCGATAAATTTTTAAATATTCTTCGCGGCGCGGATTATGTGTGCACTGATTCTTTTCATGGAGCTTGTTTTTCCATTATTAACAAGAAGAATTTTGTGGTTTTCAATCGCTATTCCGATTCATCAAGAGCATCTAAAAACTCAAGAATAGACACTTTGTGTAATACATTTGATTTAGATGAAAGAAGATATGATTCAAGTGAAAATTTACTAAAAAAAATCACTGAAAAAATTTGTTATGATGTTGTGGAAGAAAAATTGAAAATTTTAAAGAAAGAAGCAAATTTGTATTTGGAAAGCGCGCTTGAAGGAGTACAATAGTGATAAATATAACAGATAAAACAAAATGTAGCGGTTGCACGGCTTGTTATAGTATTTGTCCGCATCATGCTATAGAGATGGTTCCTGATTATGAAGGATTTGTTTATCCCGAAGTCGATGCATCAAAGTGTACCGACTGCGGCGCTTGCGTGAAGGTTTGTCCGATATTATTCGATGGCACAAATAAGGGTTATGATACAAAATTTTTTATTGCCAGAGCCAAGTCGGAAAACGTGTTAAATAGTAGCACATCCGGCGGGTTTGTTACACCGATTGCTGAGTATGTATTTGAAAATAAGGGTGTTGTTTGCGGTGTAGCCTTTGATAACGAATTTGTTGTTAAACATAAAATATACGATAGTTGCGATGCCGATTTTAATGCAGAAAAGGCGCTTGCCGAAATGCGCGGCTCAAAGTATGTGCAAAGTGATTTAGGCGATATTTTTGTTTCTTTAGAGCAACATATAAAAAGCGGAAGAAAAGTGCTTTTTGTTGGCGCACCTTGTCAAGTTGCGGGTTTAAAAGCGTTTTTAAGGCAAGATTATGATAATTTAATCACAATTGATTTTGTGTGCCACGGAGTTCCTTCTCCAAAACTTTGGACACGCTATAAAAATTATCAAAAAAGAAAATACAAATCAGAAATTAAGAACATATCTTTTCGTAGCAAAGTTTATGGATATCATAAAACCACAATGAAAATAGTGTTTGAAAACAGTAAAATTTATATAGGAAGTCCAAGAACGGATTTAATGTTAAGAAGTTTTTTTAAAGAGATATGTTCAAGACATAGCTGTTATAATTGTAAATTTAAAGGAATTGAACGTTGCAGTGATTTTACAATATATGACTGTTGGCGTCCGGATAAATTAATTGATGGTTTTGTTGATGATGATTTGGGGTATACAAATATTATTTTTCAGTCTAGCAAAGCTTTAAATATATTTGATAAAATTGAAAAAAAATATGTCGTATATGAAATAACGCGACAAAAGTTTATAGAGCAAATAGATGATATGGTGATTAAGTCAGCTACACCACACAAAAAAAGGGATCAGTATTATAGTGTTTTGGATGAAGATGCATTAGATTGCCTTGGAAAAAAACTTTTAAAGATAACTCTCAAGGATAAAATAATCGAAAGTGTTAAAATAGTGTTATATAAATTAGGAATAATACAATATTTTCTTGGTGAAACACAAAGAAAATATTGATACAAAGGGGATCATAAAAGGTGATTAAAAAGTCAACGGTGCTTTTTATAGGAATTGTTTTGTTTCCTATAATGCATTTGCTGAACATTAATGTCGACAACAATATGGGCACTCTTTGTTCATATTATGATGAGATTATAGGTTGCTTATGTGTAGTGTATATCACGGCGTTAACTATAAGTAATAAATTGTTTAGTGCAGATAGAACTATATATTCTATTTTAATTGCTTTAACAGGAATAGGTATCGTTTCAAATTGCTTAAGTGGAATAGAGCAGAAAACATTTGCAATTTTGGTTGATATAGTTTCGTTGTGGAAACCATTATCTTGTTATTTGGCTTTTAAGCATTTGGTTATAGATTGTTTTGATGATGTTATTAAAAAATTGGCTTCAATTGCTAAGTTAACAATATTATTTGTGACTATTGTAGCAGTGATAGGACAATTTGTTAATATCGGAGTAACACAAGAAGTGTCGGAGTTTGGTGTAAAAACTTTTGTGTTTTTTTGGGATAACACCTTGCATACGGGTTGGCTTTTGTATGGTTGTGTATTAGTTTTGGCGGCATCGCGTATATCAAACAAGGCTTTTTTTCTCTATTTGCTTCTGGTAATGATTCCGTTGTTTTTAACAAGTGCGTTCACCGTATTTTGTTGGATGATTCTTGAAGCGTTGCTTCTTTTGTTTTTAAAGAAAAATAGAATCTTAAAAAAATATCAAGTGGTTTTGCTGAGTATCCCCGTTGTGACAACAAGTATGGCTGATATAAGTAAATATATTTTAAACGACTCTGCTCCTCGTGCAAAGTTAATTAGAGGCGGGATAGAAATTGCAAGGAAATACTTTCCTTTTGGTTCCGGGTTTGCCACATTTGGATCGGAAATGGCATCACGGTATTATTCTCCAATTTATAGACAATTTGGTTGGACAAGGTCTTGGGGTTTGGGAATCAAGGATAATCAGTATTTAAACGATAATTTCTTTGCAAGCATAGTTGGTCAATTTGGCTGGATTGGATTCTTTTTGTATTTAATTGGAATATTTAAGATTTTTCAAGACGTTAATTCACACTTGTTGTGCAAACGCGAAAGAGCCACAGCTTTGGCGATTGTTTTAACACTCGCGGCATCTATGCTAATTAGTGCTACAGGGAAATCTGCGTTAGGAGCATTTGCGTTTTCGCTTTTAGGTATGACGGCGTCACATGTGGAAAGCAAAAAACTGTAAATGGTGTTTGTGAAAGCAAAATGAAATTCAAGTCAAACAAATACATACGGAGATAACGATGAAAAAAAGTTTTCTATATATTATAGTAGCGAATGTCTTTTACATGATAATTGTTGCGGGAACTAATTTCATATTACCAAAATATACTTCGATAGAAACATATGCCGCTGTTAAAGAATATACACTTTATCTTACTACATATTCAACTGTTCTAACCTTTGGTTATATTCAAGGTATGTATGTTAGATATGGCGGCAAAGAAATAGCGAAAATAAATTCCGCTGAACTCGGTGAAAATATTTTCTCGTTTTTTGGGTTTTTGCTACCGATCGCAATAATTATTTCCGTTTTTGGTATTTTTACATCTAATAAAATATTATCGGTTTTGGGTGTAGGAATCTTATCCACAAATCTTCAAACATATTATCAAACATTTTATCAGGCAACAGGAGATTTTAAATCGTACGGAACAGCGTTGAACATCTCCCGTGTTGCCGTGCTTGTTGTAAATTTAGCATTAATTTTTGTTTTTAAAACAGATAACGAATTATTGTATATTGGAGTATTGCCGTTTATTGGTGTAGCTACAGCGATTTATTTAACTTTTAAGTTAAACAAAAAAACGAACATATTAAAGCAACTTAGATTTAATGTGTTCGAAGTAAAAAGCAATATTTGCGGTGGATTTATACTGATGTTGGGTGATTTTGTTACTAGATTTTTTTCAAGTGTGGACCGATGGTTTGTCAATGCGTTGATGAATACATTCAGTTTTGCTCTGTATTCTTTCGCAGTAAGCATGGAGCAAATGGTTAATACATTTATGTCACCTATTACGGTATCCATGTATAATTATTTTTGCAAAAAACCGTCAAACAGTGATATAAAAAGGATTAAAAATGTCACGCTAATTTATAGCTTTGTTATAATAGCGGGCGCATTCCCTGCTAAATGGATTTTAGAAAACTTTATAACAAAGTATATTGAATCTTCATCAGTTATGTTTTTTTTGTTTGCCGCGCAAGGAGTTTCGGCAATAATAAGGGGAATTTATGTAAATAAATATAAAGCAGATGGTGAGCAAAAAAAATATTTACAGCAAATGATTTTTATGCTTGTGCTTTCGATACTATTAAATATATTAGCTTATTTAATTTTCAAAAGCGTGTCAGCTATTGCGGCAGCAACACTTATCACAAATATTGTGTGGCTAATATGGTGCGAAATAAAAAATCCAAAAATTAAATGTGATTTCAAAGTCATACTTGCTGGAATAATAATGCTATTTTGTTATGTAATATGTGGGTATAAATTCAAGGCAATTTTCGGTTGCATATTGTATTGTTGCGTAGGTATTATAACAAGCGTCATTTTTATGAAAGATACAGTTAGTTGGTTAATCTATAGCTTTATTAATATAGTGAAACAAAAAATGGTTAGTGGTGAAAATGAGGAAAATAAAGAAAATCATTAGAACGTTATCAACCGATTTTATTCAGAAACTTATAATTAGAGTGCTTGTTTTTACAGGTATAAATAATAAATACATTCTGTTTACTGACAAAAAGGCTCAAAAAAATAAGGTTAATTTAAACTATTGTCATGATTTTAAAAACGTAGGTGATAACATATCTCCCATAATAGTTGAGTATGTTGCAAAAAAATATAATATCAATCTTGAAAAAAATGTTGATGAAACAAAACATTTATATGCAGTGGGTTCAATTCTTACTGCAGGTGCTCAAGATTGTGTTGTATGGGGAAGCGGAATACTAAACACAAATATACTTTACAGATTGAATGGTCGCAATTTTGATGTTAGATCGGTTAGAGGTCCTATTACGCGAAGCATATTGTTGGATAGAGGAATATATGCACCGCCTATTTATGGTGATCCGGCAATATTAATGCCAAATATATATAATCCTAAGGTGGAAAAAAAGTATTTTGCTAGTGTAATAACACATGTTGATGAGAAAATTGATATTACTGATAATAACATAAATATAATTAGCATTACAACTGATGATTATAAAAAATTTGTTCAAGAAATAGTTTCTTCAAAAATTATTATTTCATCTAGTCTCCATGGAATAATTTTTGCTGAAGCTTATGGTGTTCCGGCAATACTTTTGCGACCAAAAAGTGACCTATTAAAGTATTTTGATTATTATTATAGTACAGACAGATATGATTTTCCAATAGTTGATACAGTAGAAGAAGCGTTACAAACATGCCCCGCGGAAATACCAAATTTCGAGGAACAAAGAATTAATTTAATAAAATCTTTTCCAAAGGATTTGTGGTTAGTCGAATAACGTGGAAAGACAACGAGTTTTGACAGAATCTGCGATATTATTTTAGAATAATTTTTAGGATGTGCTGAGATGAAGAAGGTTTTATTACTAATTATGGTAATTGCTCTTTGCTTTACCTTTACCGCTTGCAAGGCGGAGGTAAACGTATATCTCGATGAAAGTGATGAGGCGTTCACGGACGACAATTCAAGTGTAGATGACACAGAGGATATCACCGACACAGAAAGCGCAACTTCTTCCGATGATGAGGGTATGCAGGCGCCCGCGGAAAACAATGACGCTTCCGACGATAAGGGTGAGGGTAAGAAACCTACGGGTAGTACAGATGACAAAAAGCCCGCGAGCAGTGGCGGTCAGAGCGGTACAACGCCAACACCAACACCGATGCCGAGCGGTTCTGCGACGCAGGAATACACCGTAACCTTTAATTCGAACGGTGGCAGCGCGGTATCGGCGGCTAAAACCGTTGGTGGCAAGGTAACTAAGCCTGCCGACCCGACACGTTCGGGTTATAAATTTATGGGTTGGTACAAGCAGGGCAGCAGTACGGCTTGGAATTTCGGTGACAAGGTGACTGCCGATATAACGCTTGTGGCTACTTGGGAAGCTATCGAATATAATGTTACCTTCGATTCTGCGGGCGGAAGTGCGGTAGCGTCGGCAAAAACGAGCGGTAAGGTAACAAAGCCTGCCGACCCGACGCGCGCAGGCTATATTTTTGCGGGTTGGTACAAGCAAGGCAGCAGTACGGCTTGGAATTTCGGTGACAAGGTGACTGCCGATATAACGCTTGTGGC
>JAXJYT010000207.1:0-1077 GCA_036306845.1 Acutalibacteraceae bacterium
AATTATGGTGTCGGCTGTGCCGACTGATATATATCCGTGCGCAAAGCGCACACCTCCACTTTCCATTTTCCACTTAGTTAAGGTAAAACCTGCCTTCCTCCGTCCCCTTGAGGTTACGGGCAGTTTTTATATAGGCGCGTCACCCCCAAAGGCGCGCCAAGGGCAAAAGGGTGTCTGCACCGCCCTTTTAGTCCTCACCATATTCATCCCCATACAACAACACCCCGAGGAAGCTCGGGGTGTTGTTGTGTTTTTATTCGGCTTTTAAATCATCTATCTGTTTTTGTAGCATTGCAACATTCTGGATAAGCGTTTTTATTTTATTTTGTTGCTTTGATACGATTGAGGTAAGAGAAATAAGCAACAACAAAATAAAGAATATAAACGCAAGGAATATTGCATTTATGGGTGTAACAATACCTATAATATGCGCTATAAAAGAAACCAGTTGCGGGAATGCAACCATTATAAGCAGTGCCACCGCCATAAAAATCCACAACAGTGAATATTTAAGGTTAAGGCTTTTTTTGCGAAGCAAAACAAATATAAGCACGAGGTATACCAATATACCGAGCAAAAGGGAAATACGTAACGCCATACTCATTATTTAGCACCGCCTTTATAGGTTAATCTGTAGAGAATGATTGCAAGGGAAACCTTTATCATATAATATACCGATTTCATAGGGCTGATAGAGGATACTCCGCCCTCGCGCTCACGCATAACAACGGGAACCTCTAAAATTCTGCCGCCGCGAAGTCGCGCCGATACTATAGCCTCGGGTTCGGGATAATCATCGGCATATTCGCGCGAAAAGATTTCAATGAACTTGCGGTTTACCGCGCGGAAGCCACTTGTAACGTCACGCACACGTGCGCCGCAGATAAGTTTTATCAGCGTGCTCAGGAACTTAATTCCGAAGCGGCGCATACCGCTTGATTGGAAGCCCTCGCACTCGATAAAGCGTGAGCCTATCACAACATCCGCCTCTCCCTTTTCTATCGGGTCCGTAAGACGCTTTATATATGCAGGGTCGTGTTGACCGTCGCCGTCTATCTGAATAGCGCAGTCATATCC
>JAXJYT010000208.1:0-4057 GCA_036306845.1 Acutalibacteraceae bacterium
CTATTACGGGCTATAAGCGCATCTGTAAGGATGGTCCTATTATGCTTAAGGAGGAGATATTATGGGAAATTTAAGTGTAAATTTGTGTGGTATCGAGCTTGAAAATCCCATAATTCCCGCAAGCGGTACCTTCGGATTTGGTTATGAATTTGCCGATATTTATGATATAAACATATTGGGCACATTTTCCTTTAAGGGCACTACCCGTGATGCTCGATTCGGTAATCCTACACCGCGTATTGCTGAATGCCCTAATGGTATGATTAATGCGGTTGGTCTTCAAAATCCGGGTGTCGAAAAGGTTATTAGCGAAGAATTGCCCAAGCTTTCTAAGTGCTTTAATAAAAAGGTTATGGCTAATGTCAGCGGATTTTCTGTTGAAGATTATGCATACACCTGCGAAAAGCTTGATAAGTGTGAGCAGGTTGGTTGGCTTGAAGTAAACGTTAGTTGTCCCAACGTTCATGGCGGTGGTATGAGCTTTGGTACAGAGCCTTCTGCAGCGGCAGAGGTTACGAGGGCGGTTAAGGCTGTTACGACAAAGCCCGTTATTATTAAGCTGTCGCCAAACGTTACCGATATTGTATCGATTGCCAAGGCTTGCGAAGATGCGGGCGCCGACGGTATCAGTCTTATTAATACCTTGCTTGGTATGCGCATTGACCTTAAAACAAAGAAGCCTGTTATTGCAAATAAAATGGGCGGTTTTTCAGGTCCTGCAATTTTCCCTGTAGCGGTAAGAATGGTTTATCAGGTGGCAAATGCCGTGAAAATTCCTGTTATAGGTATGGGTGGCGTAAGCACTGCTGAAGACGTTATCGAAATAATGCTCGCGGGTGCTACCGCAGTAGAGATTGGTGCGGCAAATCTTGTTGACCCGTACGCTTGCCGCGATATTATAAACGATTTACCCCGTGTTATGAAAAAATACGGTATAGATAATTTAAGTGATATTATTGGAGGAGTAAAATAATGGGTAAGGACGTAATAGTTGCTTGTGATTTTTCAAGCGCAGAGGCAGTATATCAGTTTCTTGATAAATTTACCGAAAGAAAGCCATTTGTAAAAATCGGTATGGAGCTTTTTTATGCAGAAGGTCCGCAGATTGTTAAGGAAATCAAAAAGCGCGGTCATAAGATTTTCTTGGATTTAAAGCTTCACGATATTCCAAATACCGTTAAAAAGGCAATGAGCGTGCTTTCAAATCTTGATGTTGATATCTGTAACCTTCATGCAGGCGGTACAGTTCGTATGATGGAAGCTGCAATTGAAGGTCTTACCCGTGCCGATGGTACAAGACCGTTACTTATTGCAGTAACTCAGCTTACTTCAACCGATCAGGAAAGTATGGAAAACGATTTGCTCATTAAAGAGCCAATAGATAAGGTTGTAATGCATTATGCCGCTAATGCAAAGCGTGCAGGTCTTGACGGTGTTGTTTGCTCACCGCTTGAGGCAGGTAAGGTACATGACCTTTGCGGTGTTGAATTTTTAACCGTAACACCGGGCGTACGCTTTGCTGACGGTGATATCGGTGACCAGAAGCGTGTTATGACGCCGGCAGAGGCCAAAAAAATAGGCAGTGATTATATCGTAGTAGGAAGACCGATTACTGCCGCTGAGGATCCCGTTGCCGCTTATGAGCGTTGCGTCAATGAATTTGTAGATTAAGGAGAATTGTTATGGAAAGCTATAAGAGAGAATTTATTGAGTTTCTTGAGAGTGCAGGCGTTCTTAAATTTGGTGATTTTACCGCGAAATCGGGCAGAAAAATCCCTTATTTTATAAATGCGGGTGATATTAAAACAGGCGAGCAGATTTGCAAGCTTGGTGAATTTTATGCCAAGGCATATTTTGATAAAATCGGTAACAAAAAAACCGTTTTATACGGTCCTGCATATAAGGGAATTCCGATTGCAGTATCTGTTGCAGTAGCACTTGCTAAAAATGGTCTTGACGTTCCGTTTTTCTTTAACCGTAAGGAAGAAAAGGATCACGGCGAAGGCGGAGTTTTTGTTGGCTATAAACCCACCGCAGGCGAAGAGATCGTAATTGTTGAAGACGTTATTACCGCGGGTACTGCAATTCGTGAAAGCATGGAGATTTTATCTGGTCTTGAGGGTACAAAGGTTGCCGCAACCTTCGTTATGGTTGACCGCAAGGAAAAGGGCAAAACCGAAAAGAGCGCCATGGCAGAGGTTGGCGAGGAATTTGGTTTCCCGGTATATTCGGTTGTTGACGTTTATGATATAATCGAGTATCTTGAGGAAGATGAAAAGAACCGCGAAAATGTTGAGCGCATTAAGAATTACCTTAAGGTAAACGGCGCTAAAGAATAAAGGAAGATTGTAATGAGAAGCATAATTGATATTTTGGATTTATCTGTAGAAGAGCTCGATGAGCTTATCAATACCGCTCTTGATATTATTGAAAATCCTGATAAATATGCACATGTTTGTAACGGTAAGAAGTTAGCGACGCTTTTCTTTGAGCCGTCTACAAGAACAAGACTTAGCTTTGAAGCAGCAATGTACGAGCTTGGTGGTAACGTTTTAGGATTTTCAGAATCTAACAGTTCATCCGCCGCAAAGGGTGAAAGTATTGCAGATACCGCAAAGACAGTAAGTTGCTATGCTGATATTATTGCAATGCGCCATCCAAAAGAGGGAGCAGCGCTTGTTGCGTCTAATAACGCAAGTGTACCCGTTATTAACGCGGGTGACGGCGGTCACTGCCATCCAACACAAACCCTTGCGGATTTACTTACTATTCGTCGTGAAAAAGGCAGATTTGATAATCTTACTGTCGGTCTTTGCGGTGACCTTAAATTCGGCAGAACGGTTCATTCGCTTATTAATGCGCTTAGCCGTTACAGTAATATTAAATTTGTTTTGATTTCACCCGAAGAATTAAAGCTTCCAAGCTATGTAAAAAAGGGAATACTTGCTAAAAATAATATCCCTTATGTTCAGACAACCGATTTAGAGGGTGCAATCGGTGAACTTGATATCCTATATATGACCCGCGTTCAGCGTGAGCGTTTCTTTAACGAAGAAGATTATCTACGACTTAAGGATAGTTATATTCTTACGCCTGATAAGCTTAAAGGCGCAAAAGATGATTTAAGTATTTTGCATCCGCTACCTCGAGTAAATGAAATAAGCGTTGCAATAGATAACGATAAGCGTGCTTGCTACTTTAAGCAGGTGCTTAACGGAAAATATATGCGTATGGCGTTAATTCTTAAGCTTTTGAAGGAGGCGGGCACAATATGAATATAGATTCAATAAACAACGGTGTTGTAATTGACCATATTACTGCAGGTCTTGGAATGAAGCTTTACGAACTTTTAAAGTTAGATGAGCTTGATGTTTCGGTTGCGATTATTAAAAATGTAACAAGTAAAAAAATGGGTAAAAAAGACATCATTAAAATCGACGCAGATATTGCTGTTGATTTTGATGTAATCGGATTTGTAGACCCTGATGCTACCGTAAATATAATAAAAAGCGGTATTCTTGTTGAAAAGAAAAGCATCGGTATGCCTGAAACACTTACAAACGTTATCAAGTGCAAGAATCCGCGTTGTATAAGCTCTTGTGAGCAAGAGTTAGACCATATTTTTAAACTTACAGATAAGGAAAACAAGGTATACCGTTGTCTTTACTGTGAAACAAAGGCAAACTGATATTGGTAAAAATTATTAGTTTAATTGTTTTTTTACTAAAATATATCAATAAGTCTACAAAAATTTACAAAATAGGTCATTGCGCCTTGACTGAAAAACACATATGTGTTATAATTTTAACGTAATTTTTACAGTTCTTTATAACTGACGGTTAAGTGGATTACCACAAAGGGAGTAAAGAACTTTTTTAGCCGACCGTCTGGGCGCATTTAACGGGTTTGTTAAGTGCGCTCTTATATTTTTTTTGGGGGGTGTATTTATGAAAAAAGTTGGTATTATAATGGGTAGCGATAGCGATTTACCCATCATAAAAAAGGCTACAACAATGCTTGAAAGTCTTGATATTCCGTATGAAGTGCATATATATTC
>JAXJYT010000209.1:0-5541 GCA_036306845.1 Acutalibacteraceae bacterium
GGATGACGATTTCTAAAAACAAAAACACCTTGAAGATTAAAATCTTCAAGGTGTTTTTTATATCGTAATTATTGTGTAACTGTAAGGAGAAAGAGTGAGTGTATCACCTTGAGGTGCGACACCAAAATAGTTTTTGGCATTTGTGAATTCGGGAGGTAGGATAATATTAACCTCACCTTCGCCGCGGTTAACTGCAATAAATGCGGCGGTTTTATCCTGACGTCTTATATAGGCAAATACGTCGTTTTGCACGGTATAGGGAATAAATTCACCTGTTTTGAATGCCGATGAATTAAGGCGTATACTACCTAAATTGCGGTAGAATTCAAGTAAATCTGAATTCTGATAATCCCAAGGATACGTGGCGCGGCAAAACGGATCACAATAGCCCTGCATTCCCGCCTCGTCACCATAATAAAGTGATGGTACACCGGGCAGTGTGTACTGCAGTACCGCCGCAACGCGTAATCTCGCAAGACCTCTATGATATTCTTCGTGCGATAAAAGTCTGCCTGCTTGCCAATTTCTGTCGCCGATGTAATCATCGGTTTGTCCTAAAACGGTTAAAATGCGGGCGGTATCGTGGGTTCCGATATGATTCATAAGCAAGTGCACGGTCTGCGGCGGATAGTTTTCAAGTACAGATAAAACAGTGTTACATATACCTTCGGAATTTCCGTGCCGTACAAATTGTATTATAGCGTTTGCAAAGGGGTAATTCATTACGCTGTCAAGCTGACCGCCCCTTAAAAATCTGCGCCGCGCACCGTAACTGATTTTATTGGTCGCATCCTCCCATACCTCACCAAGTAAAAAAGCTTCGTGATTTTCTGCTTTGATAGCATTGCGGATATTATCAAGGAATAAATCGGGCAGTTCATCGGCAACATCAAGCCGCCAACCGTTAGCGCCAAGTCTTAACCAACGGCGCAAAATACCGTTTTCACCCGTAATGAATTCGGTGAAATCGGGATTGTTCTCATTCGTTTCGGGAAGTGTCTTAATACCCCACCAAGCATCATAATCGTTGGGATAGTGCTTAAAATTAAACCATTTTAAATATGGAGAAGAAGGGTCGTTGAATGCACCTGAACTTCCATATCTGCCGTTGCGGTTAAAGTATATACTGTCATCACCCGTGTGGGAGAAAACACCGTCGAGAATTATAGAAATCCCTTGTTTTTTTGCCGCCCTACAAAGATTTTTGAAATCCTGCTCATCACCTAACATTGTGTCAATTTTACAGTAATCTGCGGTGTTGTATCGGTGATTTGAATGTGCTTCGAATATTGGATTCAAGTAAATGCATGTAACACCAAGTGATTTAAGATATGGAAGCTTTTGCTCGATTCCCTTAAGGTCGCCACCGTAATAATCGTTACCAAGTGTACATTTATCATTTATCTGTCTGTGTTCGGGCGTCTTGTACCAATCGTTACATATAAATCGGTCGTCGGGAACATTTTCTTTTTTTGCTCCCGAATTATAAAATCTATCGGGGAAAATCTGATATATAATACCGCCCTTTAGCCAATCGGGTGTAACGAAGTCACTATCGTAAACCGTTTGTTGCCACTTTTCCTCAGGTCTATCGGATACAATACCAAGTGATTCTCCGCTTTTTACTACAAAAAACTGTCCGTGTGCGCTTGTGTAACGAAAATCGTACCAATATAAACCCTCGTCCAAGGTTATTTCGCATTCATAAAAGAGGTAATCCTCAAGCCATTCGCCCGCAAGCATCGGTATTTCACGAATGCTTTTATCCGAATCATCTTCAATTCTAAGAAACGCTTCATATACACAGGCATCTTTATGCAATAAAAGTCCAAGCCGCAAAGGGTTCTTTGCGGCCTCGGCACCAATATGGCTTCTATAAAGTTTGTTTCTTGAATCAAAAGGATAATAGTTCATATTATTCTACGGGCTTGATGTTCCATATATTGTTTGCATAATCGGCAATAGAGCGGTCTGCCGCAAAAATGCCCGAATTTGCAATGTTCATAAGTGACATACGGTTCCATTGTTCCTTATCCGCATAAAGCTTTGATGCCTTTTGCTGAGCGGCACAGTAATCGGCGTAATCACCAAGCGCCATATAACGGTCAACACTCTTTAGAGTGTTATAAATATTATCGAAACGCTTACCGTCAATACCTTTGCCGACAAAGTCAAGCGCGTGGCGGAGATTAGTGTTATTGTTATAATAGTCCATCGGATTATAACCGTTTTTCTGAAGCTTTAATACTTCGGGTGTCTGCATACCGAAGATTATAATGTTGTCATCACCAACGGCACTATGAATTTCAACGTTAGCGCCATCCTCGGTACCAAGCGTTATTGCGCCGTTCATCATAAACTTCATATTACTTGTACCGCTGGCTTCAGTAGAGGCAAGTGAAATCTGCTCACTTATTTCAGCTGCGGGTATCATAAGTTCGGCAAGGGTTACCTTGTAATCCTCAAGGAAGATTACACGCATTTTATCGTTGACCGTACGGTCATTGTTAATAACATTGGCAAGCTTGCAAATCATCTGAATAATTTCCTTTGCAAACAGATAACCGGAAGCCGCTTTTGCACCGAAAATATAGGTTTTGGGTGTAAAGTCTGCATTGGGATTTTCCTTTAAATAAAGGTAATCGGTTATAATGTGAAGCGCATTCATATGCTGGCGCTTGTATTCGTGCAGACGCTTAACCTGCATATCTACGATAGAATGCGGGTCAAATTCTATACCGCAGTATGATTTAACAAAGTTTGAAAGGCGTACCTTGTTTGCAAGCTTTATTTCGGCAAGCTTTGAAAGCACTGACTTATCATCGGCAAAGGCTGCAAGCTTTGATAATTCCGATGCATCCTTTATAAAACCGTTGCCGATAAGCTCGGTAAGATATGCGGTAAGCTCAGGGTTAGCCTGACAAAGCCATCTTCTGTGTGCAATACCGTTGGTTACGTTTGTAAACTTATTGGGTGTCATACGGTAATAATCATTAAACAACTCATCAGTAATAATCTTACTGTGGAGCTTTGAAACACCGTTAACTGTATGACATGCGGCAACACAAAGATTTGCCATTCTTACTACGCCGTTCTGAATAATTGCGGTACGCTCGGCAAGGGAATAGTCACCCGTTGTAGCCATAACCTCTGCGCGATAGCGACGGTCGATTTCTTCAACAATCTGATATATGCGGGGAAGTCTTTCCTTGAACAGTGAAATCTGCCAACATTCAAGCGCCTCGCTCATGATAGTGTGATTTGTGTAGGCAACTGTACGCTTAACCAAATCCCAAGCCTTTTCCCAAGAGTATCCGCATTCGTCGAGTAAAAGACGCATAAGCTCAGGGATGGAAAGTGTGGGGTGGGTGTCGTTAATGTGAATGGCAACCTTTTCGGGTAGGTTGTCAAGAGTGTTGTAACGGCGCATATGACGGTTCAATATATCCTGAATTGATGCAGATACAAGGAAATACTGTTGACGGAGGCGGAGTGATTTACCCTCTATATGATTATCCTCGGGATATAAAATCTTAGAGATTGCCTCGGTCATAGCACGTTGCTCGAGCGCGCGCACGTAGTCACCTTGGTTGAATGCCGACATATCGAAGTCCTGACATTCAGCGCTCCAAAGGCGCAGAACGTTTACGGTCTTGCCATCCTTGCCCGCAACCTTAAGGTCATAGGGTACGGCGTGAACGTTGTGAAAATCCTTATGCTCTACGTGATGGTAGTTATTGTCCCACCACTCATCAATGTAGCCGTCAAAGTGTACGTCAACCGCAGAGGAAGGACGTGCCTCAAGCCATACACTGCCGCCGGGCAACCAGAAATCAGGCATTTCGGTCTGCCAACCGTCAACAAGCTTTTGACGGAAAATACCAAGCTCGTATTTAATGCAATAGCCCATTGCCGAATAACCGCCGGAAGAAAGTCCATCAAGGAAGCAGGCGGCAAGTCTGCCCAAGCCGCCGTTGCCAAGACCCGCATCGGGCTCGAAATCATAAAGCTTATCAAGGTTAACCTTGTATTTTTTTAGTGCTTTAGCCATTTTGTCGGTAAGCTCAAGATTATAAAGGTTGTTTTTGAGCGAGCGACCCATTAAAAATTCCATACTTAAATAGTAAACGGTTTTTGCCTCTTGCTCATCAACTGCTTTTTTAAAGCTTTGCTTACGCTCACTCATTATATCAAGCAGTACAAGCACACACGCTTTGTAGAAAATTTCATCTGATGCCTGTTCGGGTGTTACACCGAAATTGTGTGATAGCTTGCGCTCAATGGCGGCACTGAGTTGTGCTACAGTATAGTTGCTCATATTGTCATCTCCGTATTAAAATTTAACGAATATATTATTTACATTATAATAATACATTATTCAATATCACTTTTCAAGTAGTATCAATAACTATATTTTGTTATTTTTTTATGCATATTGCATAAAACTATTTATCTAAAACTATAACTACAAAAAAATATTATGCAAAAATAACAATATTTAGTGGATAAATCAATACAGTAAAAGAATTGATGAGCAGTGAATTTTTTGTGGAAAACCAAGCATTCTACTGTGAGTAGAGTGCAAAAACGCTTTGGTAGAATCGGTCTTTGGCATAATAGGGTGAAAAATTGGCGATAAAGTAATATACTAAAGGGGAAATACAAACGAAGGAGTTTTTTATGAGCAAATTTATTTTATTTGTTGATTCAGCATGTGATATAAATGCACAGCTTTTAAAGGAATGGAACGTTGAGTCCTGCGAATTAAGTCTTACCTTTAGTGATTCAAATCGCGAATATTCTGACCGCGAGCTTGATGCAGGCGAATTCTATAATAAGATGCGCGAAGGTGCCACCCCTAAAACCTCGGCGGCAAATATGGGTAAGTTTTACGATGCCTTTGAACCGCTTCTGGCGGCAGGGAACGATATTTTATACCTGGGTTTTTCTTCGGGCCTTTCGGCTACCTATAATTTCGCGTGCGAAGCCGCCAACGAGTTAAAAGCCACATATCCCGACAGAAAAATTATAACGGTCGATTCTTTGTGCGCTTCGGCTGGCTACGGCTTGCTTGTATACTTTGCCGCAGAAATGCAAAAGAACGGTGCTTCTATAGAGGAGGTAGCCGCTTTTTGTGAGGAAACAAAGCTTAAAATCTGCCATTGGTTTACGGTAGAGGATTTAAAGTATTTAAAGGCAGGCGGCAGAATCAGTCCCACGACTGCGCTTGTTGGTACAATGCTTGGTATTAAACCCGTTATGCGCGTTGATGATAACGGTAAATTGGTAAGCTTTACCAAGGTGCGCGGCAGACGAGCTTCCTTAGAGGAAATAGCAAAGCAGTACGGCGAAAGTGCAGTTGATAAAAAGGATGGCACCGTGTTTATTTCACACGGTGACTGTCTTGAAGACGCTAACTATTTAGCAAAGCTTTTAGGTGATACCTACGGCGCTACGGTTAAGGTTATAACAAACGTAGGTCCCGTAATCGGCTCACATTCGGGACCCGGTACAATGGCACTTTTCTTTGTGGGTAAATCA
>JAXJYT010000210.1:0-3534 GCA_036306845.1 Acutalibacteraceae bacterium
CTATAGCTAATCACCCGAAGGTGTTGTTACTTGACGAACCGTTGGCGGCACTTGACTTAAAACTTCGAAAGGATATGCAAAAGGAGCTTCGCAATATTCAGCGCAAGCTTGGTATAACCTTTATATTCGTTACACACGACCAGGAAGAAGCTCTTACTATGTCCGACCGTGTTGTTGTAATGGACAAGGGTAAAATTCAACAGGTAGGAACACCGCAGGATATTTATAACGAGCCACAAAATGCATTTGTAGCCGATTTTATCGGTGAATCCAATATTGTAGACGGTATAATGCTTAAGGACTTCCTTGTTGATATTTCGGGCTATAAATTCGAATGTCTTGATAAGGGATTCGGGACCAACGAAGCAGTTGACGTAGTTGTACGCCCTGAGGACGTTGATATAGTATCTGTTGATAGGGGAATGCTAAAGGGTGTTGTTACCTCTGTAGCTTTCCTTGGCGTGCATTATGAAATCATTGTTGACATTGGTGGCTTTAAGTGGATGATTCAGACCACCGATGAATGCTTTGTTGGTGATAACGTTGGTCTTTATATTGAGCCCGATGCTATCCACATTATGAGAAAGAGCGAATATTCAGGTCTTTACGGCGACTATAGCTCTTACAGTGACGAAATGGACCATCTCTCCGATTTGCAAGAGGAGGAATAGTCGATGAACAAAAAAAGCTTTGGCAGTCGCCTCGTTGCATCACCATACATAGTTTGGGCGGCAATTTTTGTAATTGTTCCGCTTGTTATTATGGTGTATTTTGCTCTTACAAACGAGGCGGGTGTTTTCACACTTTCAAATCTTTCACAAATTGGCAGATACAAGAAGGCTTTTATTCTCTCAATTCTTTATGCCTTCATCGCAACCATAATTACGCTTTTACTTGCCTACCCGATGGCTTATTTTATGACCAAGCTTAAGGTGAGCAGTCAAAGAATGATTATGATGATTGTTATGCTACCGATGTGGATGAATTTCCTTATTCGTACATATTCATGGATTTCCATACTTGCCAATACAGGTCTTATAAATAAATTTTTAGGCCTTTTCGGTATCGGTCCGCTCAAGCTTATTAACACACCCGGCGCTGTAATTTTAGGTATGGTTTATGACTTTATCCCGTATATGATACTGCCGATTTACTCGGTAATGTCCAAGATTGACAATTCTTTACTTGAAGCAGCTTCAGATTTAGGCTCTAACAGTTTTTCACGACTTCGCCGTGTAATTCTTCCCCTTTCACTTCCGGGCGTTATATCGGGAATTACGATGGTTTTCGTGCCTTCCGTAAGCACGTTCTACATTTCACAAAAGTTAGGTGGCAACAAAACCCTTCTTATCGGTGATGCCATTGAATATCTATTTAATGCGGGACCGAGTTATTACAACGTTGCCTCTGCTCTTTCCCTACTTCTTATGGTAATGATACTTATATGCCTTGCCATTATGAATAAATTCAGCGATGACGGGGAGGGTGTTGTGATATGAAAGCTCTTTCCAGATTATATATTACGCTTATTTTACTTTTCCTATATGCACCCGTTGCAGTAATGGTTGTTTTTTCCTTTAACTCGGGCGGTAGCGTATGGGTTTTTGAAGGCTTTTCTTTTGATTGGTATAAAAGCATCGTATTTAACTCTACAATGCTTGAAGCATTAAAACGCACCCTTATTATAGCCGTATTATCATCGCTTATTTCTACTGTTTTAGGCACTGCGGCAGCAGTCGGTATTATGGATATAAGAAGTCGCCTTGCAAAGCGACTTGTGATGACAGTAACAAATATTCCGATGATGAATGCCGATATAGTAACGGGCGTGTCCCTTATGCTACTGTTCGTTTTTGTGGGCAAACTATTCGGTCTTACGGAATCTTTAGGGTTCGTTACCGTTCTTTCTGCGCATATAACCTTTAACCTGCCATACGTGATTTTATCGGTTTTACCGCGTCTTAAAGCAACCGACAAAAATTTACAAGAAGCAGCCCTTGACCTTGGTTGCACACCGCTTCAAGCGTTTTTTAAGGTCGTAATTCCGTCAATATCAACGGGTATTTTCACAGGGCTTATTATGGCGTTTACACTTTCTCTTGATGACTTTGTAATAAGTTACTTCACTTGCGGTCACTATCAGACAATGCCAATCGTTATTTACAATATGACCAAAAAGACCGTAACTCCCGACGTTTATGCCCTCTCCACCATTATTTTCATATCTGTTTTTGTATTGCTTATTTTATATAATACCGTACAAACAAAAAGTGAACAAAGGAGGGGTATGAATGGCTAAAAAACTCCTCTCTATAGCACTAATTGTTTGCATTATCACATTATCTCTTTGCGGATGCGGATATCAGTATTTCGACATTGATTACGTATCAGAATATACGCGAGAACTTGAAGGCACACAGCTTAACGTATATAACTGGGGCGAATATATTTCAGACGGCTCCGATGATATGCCGAACGTAAATCTTGAGTTTGAAAAATTAACGGGCATCAAGGTGAATTATACCACGTTTGAAAGTAATGAAACTATGTATTCACAGCTTAAGAGCGGTGGTGTATCCTACGATGTAATTATACCCTCTGATTATATGATAGAACGTCTTAAAAATGAGGATATGCTTAAAAAGATCGACACCTCTGCCCTACCAAACTTCAAGTATATAAGCGATGAATATAAAAGTCTGTATTTCGATACAGAAAATGAATACAGTGTTGCATATAACGTAGGAATGGTTGGCATAATCTATAATAGTGCGATTATTGACGAGCCTGAACATTCTTGGGGTGCGCTCTGGGATGAAAAATACCGCGGAATGTCGCTTAATTTCAGCAATCCGCGTGATGGCTTTATGACCGCACAGATGCTTTTAGGACATAGTCTTAACACCACAAATAAAGCCGAATGGGATGCCGCCGCTGAGCTTTTGAAGCAAGGCAAGGATGTTTTGCAGTCATACGTAATGGATGAAATTTACGGAAAAATGGAAACGGGTGAGGCAGCCATCGGTCCGTATTATGCGGGTGATTATCTTACCATGCTTGATACGAATGAGGATCTTCGTTTCTTCTATCCAAAAGAAGGCACTAATGTATTTGTTGATGCCGCGTGTATACCGAAATCCGTTCAGAACTATGATGCGGCTATGCTTTACATTAATTTTCTTTTAGAGCCGGAGATTGCCCTTGCTAATGCCGAATACATCGGCTATGCTTCACCACATAGCGCGGTTATAGAAAATCCTGATTACTGTTACTATAAAAACGAGATTTTATACCCCGCAGAAGAAGATAAACCGAAGGTAGAATACTATAAGGACATTGACCCCGATATCCGTGCGTATTATGAAAATCTTTGGATTGATATAAAGCTTTATTAGGTGATGTTATGGCTATTAAACTAAACGAGGATAAAGAGGTTGTAGCGCGTATAAAGGCGGGTTTAAAAGCAAAGGATGGCTACTGTCCGTGCCGTCTGCCAAGGCGCGAAGAATACAAATGCATATGCGATGAATTCAA
>JAXJYT010000211.1:0-6463 GCA_036306845.1 Acutalibacteraceae bacterium
ACTTTATTAGGGATGTTGTACTTGAAAAAGTGGTTCTTGAAGCTGTTAGAAATTTAGCCGACTTCGTAAAATGCCACGAACCTGTGTTTTTGTATATGCTTGCAAGAAAAAACGATGCGATGCGCCAACAAGAACGTAAAAGGTTAGAACGAGTAATTGAACGAGGAACTCGCCGTATATCTGAGATTGATAAACTAATCGAGGCTGCTTTTGAAAGAAACGTTCTTGGAAAATTAGAAGATGATCGCTACGAGCGTATGGTGAAAAACTATGCTAAAGAGCAAAGAGAATTGATTGCAGAGGTTGAAGAAAGCAAGGTTATTTTGCAAAAAGCCGAGCAACAAGTTGTTGATTTGCGATTGCTACTTCGCACGTTGAGAGAACTGACCGAAGTAAAAGAGCTGACACCTACACTTGTAAACTCGTTGATTGAACGTATTGAGGTTCACAACAACGATAAGTCAAGCGGTCATTGCTATGTAAAGGTGGATATTTATTTTACCGCTGCCGGAATGATAGATATTCCTACCGAAGAAGAAATCCTTGCTATGATGGAAGAAATACGGGAAAACCCGCAGGAATTCCGCTATGTAGCATAAAATAGGAAAACGGTGTAACCCCATTTTTAGGGTTACACCGTATCCTACATAAATTACTTCCTTATGACGCCCCGCCATTTGTGTAGCAACGTTTTTTTGTTTATATTAAATTACATATCCGCCGTTTATACCAAGTACCTGACCGGTTATATAATCAGCAGCATTACTGGATAAATAAAGTGCAGCCGCGGCAATTTCATCAGGATTACCCATTCTGCCAAGTGGAATTTCTTCAACGAAAGCATCAAGATCTTCGACACTAATATTTGAATTCATTGTCGTTTCGATAAGACCGGGTGCAATCGAATTAACGGTTATACCGCTCGGTGCAAGTTCTTTTGCAAGTGCCTTTGTAAGACCAATTACACCGGCTTTAGCAGCAGAGTAAGCAACCTCACATGAAGCACCAACCTGACCCCACATAGAAGAAATGTTAATAATTTTACCCGCCTTTTGTTCAACGAGATACGGAACTACGGACCTACAACAATTATATACTCCTTTAAGATTTACATCAAAGATTTTATCAACGTCAAAATCATCAACATCAGTTATAAGACCTGTAGAGGATACACCTGCATTATTAATCAAAACATCAATTGAACCAAATTTGTATTTTGCTTCCTTCATCATCAAATCGGTTTCAAGTTTATTTGTTACATTTGCTTTGAAAGGCATTACAGAGTAGCCTTGTCGCGAAAGGGAGGAGGCAAGCAAATTCGCTGTCTGATAAGATTCGTTGTAGTTAAGCACAACGTTGTAATCTTTACGTGCGAACAGTATTGCCGTAGCGGCGCCAATACCTTTTGATGCACCTGTAATAACAACTGTTTTCTTCATAATTTTACTCCTTGATAATTTTAAAATAATTATATCATATATTTTAAAAAAATCAATCGCTCATTTACAATAGATTGCGGTTATATTTGAAATTAAATAGCACATATAGTATGGTTTACATAAATAGTTTACATAATATATTTTTATTTAAAAATACTTATTGACATCTGTGAAAATATGTAGTATAACTAATATCACAGATGATTTATATTATAAACCGCGTAAATCGCGGTTTATTTTAAGTTTACATAATACTATTAAATCTACATCTTGTTGTCGTGATTTTCCAACTGACAAAATCTTGTGTATTTTATTTTTCATATCTTGTCCGGTTTTTGCATATGTTTTATTATGCAAGGGAGAGGATAATCAATGAAAAAAGGAACTGTATTTTCACTTCGAAAAATCGGTTTATACGACTTTTTAATGCAGTATAAATTTCAAATATTATTGTGCATACTTTTTTGCGCAGGTTTTATTTCGGCAACCTTTATATATTCAAAATCAGATGATTTTTCCAATTATATTTCAAGTGAATTTGTTTTTCTTTTGGAAAGAAGAATAAACAAAAAATTTTTTTATGCATTATCTTATTCTTTTGTAAGTTATTTTAGTTTGTTGTTTTTTATTTTTATAAGCGGTACTTCGCTTTTTGGAATTATATTAGTACCGTTTATTGTTTTTTCTATAGGACTGATTTACGGCGGTTTTTCATCTTTTCTATACGCCGAACACGCTTTAAAAGGTGTAGCGTTTAATGCGGTATTTTTAGTTCCGACAATCATAATTTTATCTGCATGCATATTTTTTTCTGCAAAAGAATCGCTGCAGTTTTCATTACGTATGGCAAAGCTATGTGTTCTAAACAATACTTGTGTGAATCTATCTGCCGAATTTAAATTCTTATGCGGAAAGTATATTTTATCTGTCTTTATTTTAATTTTACTTTCTTTAATTGATGCCGCGTTATCTGTTTCAATTCTTAATTTATTTAATTTTTAAAAAAGGGGAGGTGTACAATATGATTAAATCGTTAGATAGCTTTAAAGAGTATCTTATAAACATTAAAAAATGTTCAAACAATACACTTGATGCATATATGCGGGATATATCTAATTTTATATCATATTGTTCTATGAACGGCACCTCCGATTTAAACCATATAAATGAAGACTTTATAATTAAATATCTTGATTATCTTAAATTTATTGGAAAGTCCGATTCTACAAAAACAAGAATTACGGCCTCTTTGCGTTCGTATTTTAAATATTTAGCGCAAAACAATATAATCAAGTCTAACCCTTCCGAAGGTATAAAAAACCCGAGAACAGTCAAAAAAATGCCCGGTGTGCTTGATTCTAAGGAGATAATGCTTCTTTTATCACAACCGGAAGGGGATAGTTACAAAGCAATACGTGATAAGGCTATGCTTGAATTGCTTTATGCTACCGGTATAAAGGTTTCGGAACTTATAAATTTATCTGTTAATGACGTTAATTTACAAATTGGCATATTACATACTCACGGTAGCAAAAACGAGCGAATAATTCCCATATATCCCACAGCCGCAAAGCATTTAGGGGATTATATCAGTAAAGTAAGACCCATACTTATTCAAAATGATCACGAGGACAAGCTATTTACAAATATAAACGGCCAGCCTATGTCACGTCAGGGATTCTGGAAGATAATCAAATATTATGCCGATAAGGCAGGAATAAAAGAAGATATTACACCGCATACATTGCGACATTCATTCGCGGCGCATCTATTGGAGAACGGCGCTCAGCTTAAGGATATAAAAGAGATGCTTGGTCACTCGGATATATCTTCAACACAAATCTACGCTCAACTTATAAAAAATAAATATGTGCAATCGTATGCAAAATTTCATCCGCTTGCAAAATAAAAACACCTACGGTAGTCGTGGGTGTTTTTTAATAAAATCTTAAATATTTTAATAAAGGAATAATTATTATGGCAAAATTCAGGTTGAGAAAATGGGTAAAGTTGGTAATTGCACTTATTATTTTGGGTATAATTGCAATGTTAGTGATTATACTTTATAAGCATATACCAAGAAAGAATCTTATTGATGATTTAAAGGAAGCACAAATTCCGGAGTATATCACTGTTGATTTAATCCCCAAAGGCGTTTCGCATTCAAGAAACGGACTATATTTGGAAGATGTAAAGAATATTGTTATCCATTATGTAGGAAACCCAGGAACTAGTGCAAAAAACAACAGAGATTATTTTGCAAATATCGGAACGAGGGTAAACGCTCACTTTGTTGTTGGTCTTGATGGAGAAATAATTCAGTGCATACCTTTATACGAGCGTTCATGTGCCAGCAACCACAGAAACAAGGATACCATATCTATTGAAGTATGCCATCCAGATGCAGTAGGGAAGTTCAATGACAAAACAAATGAATCACTTGTTAAACTAACTGCATGGCTATGTAACTTGTGTGATCTTGATGAAAATGATGTTATCAGACATTATGATGTAACCGGAAAGCTTTGCCCAATATATTATGTAAAAAATGAAAACAAGTGGAACGAGTTATTAAATGATATTAAATTAGAAATAAATATATCTTGATACATAATTTAAAACGCTACAAAATCAAAATGTAGCGTTTTAAAAAGGTGAGAGTTGCTTGTTTAAATTTTATATCCAATTATACAAAATGAATATTTTGTATAATTGAGGGTAGTGGTTTTGGGCGAAAAAGACTCTTTTGGTTGTTTTTCTATAGTTTTGCCCTTATTTATAATGAAACAACTAATAACTATTATCATTATACCATATAAATTTATCTGAATAAAGCTCTTTATTAAAATCTATTTATTTGAAATTATTAATTCAAATTATTAATTTATTAATATTAATTTATTAATATTAATCCTTTTATTCATTATTAGTGCTAATATATATTTTTTATTACTTTTTCGTTTTATGTACTTTAATCAGTTTTTTTCTGATATATAATGCATCGTCAAGAAAAAACTGATTAAAGTTGTTTTTTTATAAAATAACTAAATTTAATCACAGATTAACTTCAGCTGATTTACCGTTACCTATTAAGAGCATTTTTAAAATAAATAAATAAATTATTTGCTCTTTTTCTACCTATTCTGAATGATAGCTATACATCCCTATTGTTAAATAATTAACAAATCGTTATCCTAACATTACATCTAACAACATCATCGTAGCAAAACCTGAAATTATTCCCATAGTTGCTGTATACGGTTGCTCGTCTTTATTTTGTTGACATTCCGGAATTAATTCATGTACTGCAACTAAAATCATAGTACCTGCTGCAAATGATAATGCAAACGGTAAAATTATAGTAACTTTTGTTACTAAGACTGCGCCGATTATGCCCGAAATTGGTTCCACAATGCCAGATGCCTGACCTAATATAAATGCTTTACTTCGTGAAAAACCCTCTCTACGAAGCGGCAATGAAACTGCGGCACCTTCGGGAAAGTTTTGTAACCCGATACCAATAGCTATCGAAATTGCACTTAAAAGTCCTTCGTTTGTAAAACTATCATTTAAAACTCCAAAAGCAACACCAACCGCTAAACCTTCGGGTATATTATGCAATGTAATTGATAATATTAACATTATAATACGGTGAATTCTTTTATCGTTGCTTTCTGTTGAATTATTTGCTTTTTTTCGTGCTATACAAACGATTTTATCTGATAACCACATAAAAACTGCACCAAGCAAAAAACCTACTGTAACGACAAAATACGATGGAATTTCAAGCGTATCCTCTGCCCTATCAATTGCAGGTTGCAAAAGTGACCAAAAGCTTGCGGCAATCATTACACCCGAAGAGAACCCAAGCATTAAATTAAGAAATTTAATATCGGTTTTTTTAACAAATAAAACAATTGCAGCTCCAAGCGCAGTGACAAACCAGGTGCCCGTTGTCGCAGTTAACGCTAATAAAATTATGTTGTTCATTTAACAACACCTCAATATATATTATATTGTAGTGATTGTTATGTTGTGCGATATTAAAAATTGCAAAAAATATAATATTTTTCTTGACATACAATGCTATTCTTGATATAATAATATGGCTGTCAAAAATATGATCCATTAGCTCAGCTGGTAGAGCACATGACTTTTAATCATGGTGTCCGGGGTTCGATTCCCCGATGGGTCACCAATACCCTCCACATTTTTGTGGAGGTTATTTTTATATAAAAACAGTCCAGTTTGCTTTTTTGAACAAACTGGACTGTTTTGATTTATTTTACCACAATATTAACAAGTCGCTTTGGAATGTAAAGCTCTTTAATAATATTTTTACCGCTTATATCATTAGCTACCGCTGCATCCGCCTTAGCGAGTGCAATAGCATCTTCTGCAGTAATGTCGGCAGCTATATTTATACGAGCTCTGATTTTACCGTTAACCTGAACAGCAATTTCAACGGTTGAATCAACACATTTTGCCTCATCATATTCGGGCCACTTGCCTGCATTTAATCTACCTTCAAAACCTGCAAGCTCCCAAAGCTCCTCAGTAATGTGTGGAGCAAAAGGATTAAGTAACAAGATAAATGTTTTATATTCAGCCTTGTTAATTTTTCCGGTAGCAGACACAACGTTAAGCAACGACATTAGCGCCGCAATAGCCGTATTCATCTTAAGGCCCTCAATATCATCAGTAACCTTCTTGATGGTTTTATGGAATTCGGTCTCAATCTCAGGTCTGTAGGTTTCACCGTCAACCAAAATATCATAAAGTGAAAATACCTTATCAAGAAAACGCTTACTACCTTTAATTGAAGCCTGACTCCACGGTGCAGCCTTCTCGAAATCACCGATAAACATTTCGTAAACACGCATTGTATCGGCGCCGTAATCACGAACAATCTCATCGGGATTTACAACGTTACCGCGTGATTTAGACATCTTTTCGCCATTTTCACCGAGAATCATACCGTGACTGGTACGCTTAGCATATGGCTCTTTATTAGGTACAACACC
>JAXJYT010000212.1:0-1549 GCA_036306845.1 Acutalibacteraceae bacterium
AATATATATCTTTATTTCTTGCAAAATTTTCACACAAAAGGATAGTTTCATCACTTAAATCATCTATAATTCCAATAATAGCCGTTGTATATGCGGTACCGCACCACTTGTATTTTTCATATAAAAAATACAGTTGAAGCAGCGCATTATCATTATTGAGTCTAAAAATTAAATATGTATCCAAACGCTCTTTTGGTGTTAATACAAGTAGTCTGATAGCAAAAATAAGCTCGCAAAGCCCCCAAATAGCTAAAAGTGAAAAAGAAACGATAAATACTATTTTAACCATAAATACCACCTCATCACATAATATGCAATAAGGCGGTATTTGTTATAAAATATTATTTAATGGTAACTGCAGTATTGTAGGTTCCAACCTGCCATACATTATTATATTTTTCGGATTTTATTGATACATCAACGGTGTGAACACCTGCAGATTTGTCAGTTAAATCAACAACCGCATAAAAATCTGATGCTTTTAATGAATTAACGATATTGGATGGGCCGCAAATCTTTACGTTTTTAACTCTTGAATCTGTTTTTGACGTAAGATTTGATGCAAGTCCCGTACATCTTATATCGGTAATGTTAAAAGTTTTTTCCGTAAAATCTGATGTATTGATTTTAACAGTAAAGAATTCAATTGTTTCAAGAATTTTCGCGCCTTCAGGTAAAACGGCAGAAACTTCAAAGCTGTTGCCGGCAGAATATACGTTTCTGAAATCAATGGCAGAAAGTGTAACTTCAGAAATCTTACCAACAACATCAGGGGTTCCGATGATATTAACAGTCTTATAATCTACTGTTACTGATAAATCATCAATTGAAATGCCCGTGGGAAGATTTGTGAAAGTAGGCTTAACGGGAACACTGACCTTTTTGGATATTGGTTGTGTTATCTTTATAGATGTAAAATCAAGTGTAAGATTAGGCGTATTTACCTCTTCACCGGCTTTATTTAGAACTCTACCATCAGAAGCATAGCGATATATTATTTCATCATTGCTGCCATAAAGAACGATATCACAATCATAAGTCTGTGTTGTGCTTAAAGTTTTATTAATTTCACTATACGCACTGACACCCGCAATTTTATTAATAAGTGAACGCGGACCTTTAATTGAAATAGTACTTTGTTCTGAATTTGATATAATCGGAACCTCGGCCACAAGACCGTCAGCAGCACTAACGCCCAAAAGCTTCGGAATAATTGTGAATTCCTTTGTGTCGATATAATCAAACGTAACTTCGATAGTTGATGGGTTAATTGAAGCAAATGTATATCCCGATTTTGTACTGTTGCGGCTACCGATAATTTCCAAAGAGTATGTCCCCGCGGCATTAACATCGGTAACATCCGCCGAAAGAATGAAATCTTCAGGCTTTAAGGTGCTGACAATATAATTTGGACCGCTTACAGTAACAGTAAAATTTTGTGAAGCAACATCAGATACGATACCTAGACCCAATTCACTCGCTACTGTGTTTTCGATAGATATGTTGGCTTTAATATCTGTAAAAGATTGTTCTCGAATAGGGTTTTGAT
>JAXJYT010000213.1:0-4002 GCA_036306845.1 Acutalibacteraceae bacterium
AGCTCACCCTCAAGCTGACCAGAAACCGACAAAGCGGCGCGACGACCAAAGAAATCATCGGCATTGTAATCCTCTTCGGATTTATAATCGTTACTGTAGCCGATGGTGGTTACTTTGAACATTTCACCTGCACCCTCACAGTCACTTGCAGTAATAAGCGGTGTGTGAATGTACGCATAGTGACGTGCCTGAAAAAATTCGTGTATGCATGCCGAAATTACCGAACGAACGCGGAAAACGGCGTTAAACGTATTAGTGCGGACACGAAGCGCGGGAATTGTGCGCAGATATTCAAGTGTGTGGCGCTTCTTCTGAAGCGGATATTCGGGTGGGCAGGTGCCAAGAACTTCGATTTCCTTAGCATTAATTTCGACACTATCCTGAGCTACAACGGATTTCACAACCTCACCTATAACCTTGAGCGAGGTACCAAGCTTCATAAATTCGCTAATTTCCGAAATCACTGCTTTGTCAATAACAATCTGCAGATGCTTCAGCGTGGTGCCGTCATTAAGCTCCACAAAAGCCATATTCTTAGAATCACGCGAAGTGCGCACCCAACCGCAAACGGTAACCGTGTGACCGATATATGCGCTATCCTTCATAATGTCAAAAATGTCGGTATGCTTCATAAAAATTACCTCCAAAAATCAAAAAATAAAAAAGCGCCCATTAGTCCTATTATTAGGACGAATAGACGCAGTATCCGCGGTGCCACCTAAATTACCGAATTAACGGTCACTTCGGGTCGATAAAACCCTTATCGGCTGTAACGTGCCGCGCACGGCGTACCTACTCAGCCCAAGGGCTTTTCAGTTTGCAACTCCAAAGTGTTCTTCCCGTAGTGCGCATGACTGCGTTTGCACTGTCCGCAGCTCACTGAACACCGCCTTCAACGGTACTTTTCTTCATCAATGTCTTTAACATATATTTGGATTATACCATTATGATATCCACTTGTCAAATGTTTTTTTGAATAATAGCACTTGACTAAAGGGAAAGTATTTGCTATAATGTAAAAAATTTCTGTTTTAGGAGGACGATTGCCCTTATGGACGGCGACGTCGGCGACGATAACGGTAACGATACTACTAATTTTATTATATTTTCTGGCATACCTATTTCCGTATAGGCGGGGATGGGTATGCCTTTTTGCGTCTAAAAAAAGCTTTAATGCTTTTAAATATTATAATTTTTAAGGAGTTAGAAACAAAAATGGAAAGCGACATAATGAGTTACATTATAATAATGGCAATATGCCTTATAATGTCGGCTTATTTTTCAGCAACAGAAACCGCGTTCTCGTCTTTAAGTAAGACAAGACTTAAAACGTTAGCGGAAAAAGGTAACAAAAAGGCGGATTTGGCACTCGAATTAGCCGAAAGATACGACCGCCTGATATCAACGATACTTATCGGTAACAACATTGTAAATATACTTATGGCTTCAATGGGCACAGTGCTTTTTGTTGAGGTGTTGAGGGCTAAAAACGGTGCCGCTTTGTCGACCCTTGTTGTAACGGTAGTTGTATTGATTTTCGGCGAAATCACACCTAAAAGTCTGGCAAACGATTATCCCGAGAAATTTGCAATGTTTTCGGCGCCGCTAATCCGTCTTTTTATATGGATTCTTATGCCTGTAAACATTATTTTTACGGGTTGGAAAAAGCTTGTTGATAAGCTTTTCCACGTTGAAGAAGATGATAAGATGTCCCAGGAAGAGCTGCTTATGATTGTTGATGAGGTTGAGCAGGAGGGTGGCATAGACACCGAAGAAGGCGACCTTTTGCGTAACGCGATTGAGTTTTCCGAGCTTAAGGCAGAGGATATTCTTACCCACCGCGTCGACCTTGAGGCATTACCGATTGATGCAGATAAGGAAGAAATTGCGCGTCTTTTCACCGAAACCCGATTCTCACGTATTCCTGTTTATGAGGAAAGCATAGATAATATCGTTGGTGTTATTCATCAGAAGGACTTTTACGTTGGTAACGGTATTACCGATACCGATATTAAGGATTTGATTTCACCGCCCTTGTTTATTCATAAATCCGAAAAGGCGGATGACCTGCTTCGTACACTTCAGCGTGAAAAATCCCATGTTGCCATCGTTGTTGATGAATACGGCGGCACGCTGGGTATAGTAACTATGGAGGATATATTAGAGGAGCTTGTCGGCGAAATCTGGGACGAACACGATGAGGTTGTTGAGGATTTTGAAGAGGTTAGCGAAAATATTTGCCTTGTTGACGGAAATGCTAATTTCGATGACTTTTGTGAGGAATTTGAGATTAATACCGAATCGGACAGCGTTTCGGTTGGCGGCTGGGTAATGGAGCAGGTAGGTAAAATACCCGAAGAGGGTGATGAATTCACCTTCGAAAACCTTCAAATAACGGTTACCGAAATTGATTCTCACCGTGTTGAAAAGGTTAAGGTTGAAAAGCTTCAGACAGAAGGGGCAGAAGAAAAGGAATAATAATGAACGATAAAAAATCTTCATCTAAAGAAAAATTGAATGAGCGGATAGAGCTTTCCTTGCCCGTGGGCAAAAGGCTTTTACGTTATGCGCTTATCGTTGTGACTTTTGCAATATTGCTCTTTTGGGTTACAGAGCATCCGGAAAAGCCGCTTGGTATGATATCAAAGGTGTTTTCGTGGTTTACACCGTTTATTATAGGCTTTTGTATAGCTTACGTTGTAAATCTGCTTATGCGACCGCTCGAAAAGCTTTGGGCAGTAATATGGGCAAAGTCAAAGGGTGATTTTTATAAAAAGCTAAAGCGACCTGTATGCCTTGTGTTAAGTGCGCTTTTAGTTTTCGGATTAATATTTGCGGTAGTGTTTATGGTAATACCTGCGCTTAAGGATACGATAGTTTCCTTTGTTGACAGAATACCGCAATATATTCTGGAAATTGAAAAGCTTTACAACAACTTTGCAGAATTTTTACAGAATTATAACTTTGAGCTTCCCGATATCAGTATCAAGATGGATAAATTGGGTACAACACTTAAAGGTCTGATCACAAGCTACGGCAACAATGTTGTGAATACGACGTTTAACGTTACAGCATCCATTGTAAGCGTTGTGGTCGATATCGTGTTGGGCGTTGCATTTTCTCTATACGTACTTGCGCAAAAGGAAACGCTCGGAAGACAGTTTAAAAAGATAATTTATGCTCTCTTTAATCAGCAAAAAGCCGACCGATTGTTAGATTTAACACGGCTTACCGATGGCGTGTTTACAAAATTTGTAACGGGTCAGCTTACGGAAGCGGTTATAATCGGCGTCCTTTGCTTTATCGGTATGCTTATTTTCAGAATGCCGTATGCATTGGTTATATCTGTGCTTGTAGGTTTTACTGCACTGATTCCCATATTTGGTGCTCTTTTCGGTACCGCAGTCGGTGCTTTTCTTATATTGCTTGAAAGTCCTGTAAAAGCGTTTTGGTTTGTGATATTTATCATTATACTTCAACAGCTTGAGGGTAATCTTATTTATCCGAGGGTTGTCGGCAAATCGGTGGGACTTCCGGGTATATGGGTGCTTGTAGCCGTGACCGTAGGCGGAAGTGCTATGGGAATCGGCGGTATGCTTTTTGCAGTGCCCGTTGCAACCGTTTTGTATGTAATATTTAAGGAATATATTCAAAAGAAATACAAGGAAAAGGATATTCACCGTAATCAGATGAAGTTGGATATTTAGTTTTGTTTTTAGAGGTGTATTATGGAATTTTTACTTGAAGGCTTTTTGGCAGTCACCTGGAAACAGCTTGTGATGTATGCCGTTGGCGTACTGCTTATCTATCTTGCAGTTGCCAAGAAATATGAACCTGCACTGCTTTTGCCCATGGGCTTCGGTGCAATACTTGTAAACCTACCTCTTTCGGGTGTTCTTAATCAGGAGATTGAGGGCATCGGCGAGGTGCAGGGTATTATTCAGTGGCTATTTGAAATCGGTATCGAAGCATCAGAGGCTATGCCGCTTTTACTGTTTATCG
>JAXJYT010000214.1:0-1979 GCA_036306845.1 Acutalibacteraceae bacterium
ACGTAGGTCGAAAACTTGTCGGTCTTAAAGCTTACCTTTTTGGTGTCGGCATCATAGGTGCAGTCAAGATTTTCCGCCTTGCCGTCGTGGATGCGGGTTACGATAAACTTGGCTTGCGAATTGTTGTCAAGCATCTCCTTCGGAACCTCTACCGAAAGGGCAATTTCACCTGCGGTTTCGGTGATTTGAGTCTTTGTGTCGCCCTCAATTTCTTTATAAAGGTTAATGTCAATGCTTGTTCCGATTTCGGTGTTCTCGGGAAGCACTGCCGCTACCGCCTTTTGCTCTGCCGATTTCAATGTGTCGATTTCCTCGGCGGAAAGGGTGATGGTTGCCTTCTTTTCTTCATCAAGAAGCTTTTCCATATCCTTCTGCAAAAGACTGTTTGCAAGCTTTTCGGTTTCATCGTCAAGCGTAACGGTGGGCGTACCCTTCTTTATGTCGGTTTCCTGCGTTACCTGATAGGGATGCAGACTGAAAAGCACTACGCCAACGTTGAAAACCTCGTTCCCGTCATCAAGATAGCACTCGAACATTTCAAAATCGTAGTCATCATCGGGAATGTCGCGCTTGATAACCGTAATGGTTTCTGCGGTACCGAAATCGGTTGCCTGCGGTCCCATAACGGTCATATCAACACGCTCCCAACGGCGCGTAAAGCTTGGATTAGTGGTCTTAACCGCAACGGTAAGGTCAACCTTGTCACCGGGGTTTGCAACTATCATATAACCACGCTCAAAGCGTTCGGGTGTTACACCGCCAAGCTTTATGGTTTCGGTAAGCGTATCGATAGGGAACATTCTTATAATTATGTGGTCGGTGAAATTACCGTCGGAAACGGCGCAGCCATACTCAACAAAGCCCTTAACGTCCTTGTTCACCTTAAGCGTGGTGGTGTTGGACAGCTCCTCGCCAACGTACTCGCGGTATTCATCAAGCTTCTTCCACGAATAAGTAACGGGATCACCTAAAGCCGATGTCGAATCCAGCGTAAAGGTTATATCCTGACCTATTTTACAATCCTCAATAGCAAAGAAGTTGTCATCGCTATTCTCTTGGTCTATCGGATTTGTGCAGGTAAGCTTGTTGGTTATTGTATCGGTTTTAATCCAGAAATTACCCGAAGTATCGTATGCGCCCTCTGCCGAGATTGCAACGGTGTAGGTAACCGTTTTTTTAGAAATAAGGGTTATCGAGCTACCGTTTTCGTTCGGTATTCTGTTTTCCTCCAACTGTGTGCCCGCATACCAGGCAAATGTCAGGTCGGATGCATCTACCGGCTCACCGTCAAGCGTTAAATCGCGAACCTCAAGGGTGATTTCTTCTCCGTAAGCTACCTCAATATTATAACTCCTCCTACCGTTAATATAAGGCGTATAGCTTATTGTTTTCATTGCGGGCGGTGGACCGTCAGCCGCCGAAACGGCAAATGCCGCACCGCAAAGCATAACTGCTACCAAAAGCAAAGTAATAATTTTTTTCATAACGTTAACCCCCGTAATCAATTGTTAAGCTTATAGGACAGTCGCATCAGACTGTCGCCAAAATGTATATTTTCAACCTCTATCCCCGAAAAATCTAACGACAGGTCATAGTGGCTGAAATTAAGAAAACCGCGAACACCAAGCTTTATTAACTGCTCGGCAACATCGTGAGCCGCCGTTTTCGGTATACAAAGAATTGCGGTCGAGGGGCGGGTTTCACGACAGAATTCATCAAGCGTAGAAATGTGGCGGATTGGAATATTGCGCACCATCTGTCCCACAAGCGACTCTTTACTGTCAAACATACCGATAAGGTGAAAGCCCTTTGATTCAAAATTTACGTGCTGCGCCACGGCGCGACCCAAATTGCCGACACCGATAAGAATTGCGCTTTGGGGTACGTCAAGACCCAGAATATGCGCGATTTCACTTTGCAGAAAGTCCACGTTATAGCCGTAGCCTTGTTGACCGAAGCCGCCGAAGCAGTTTAAATCC
>JAXJYT010000215.1:0-3440 GCA_036306845.1 Acutalibacteraceae bacterium
CGGTACAGAATGGTCTATATTACCGTTTTCATCAGCGGTACCGGGAATAAGCGCCCAATCCCACAAATCCGCAATATGCGGAGCATAAAGAATAAGGGTCTGATATGCGGTATAATTTTGTATTGCAACCGGCATATTACCCGCAGCAAAACGGTTCACAAAGTTATACTGTATCGGCAAACCGTAGCTTGTATATAGCTCTGCCCAGTCCTTCATAACATTTATTGTCAGTTCTTCGGAAAAAGTTACTTCAGACAAATCATCTGAATAGTATTTTCCGCCACGTTGATACAAAAGCGCACCAAAAGATATTAAACTCTCACGGGGTGTTTCTACTGCATCACTTACAGGTAAACCGAATGCCATATTGTTTTGTGTAAGAACAGGAAGCATTGCATATACATCTTCCCACGTTTCAGGCGGTTCAAGCTGTAAATCCTTTAAAATATCCGTTCTGTAGAACATTACGGGAAAATCCATACTTTGAGGCAGTGCATAAACACCGCCGTTATAGCTTAAAACACCAAGCGCGCTTTCCAAATAATCATCTTTTATATCGTTAAAACCATCAAGCTTAGATATATCCGCCGCGGCACCTCGAAAAGCAAAATTCATAGCATCGGTTTGCGGAATACCGAGCGCCACGTCAGGTCCTTTACCCGCAAGGGTAGCCTGTAAAAGCGTTGTAACCGCTGAAACAAGTCGAACACCTACGCCCTTATTGGTTTTTACTGTAAAATCAGAATCTACCACCTGCTTTAAAACCTGAGCCTGCTCGCGACCGCCAATCATCCACACTTCAATACCGTCATCTGCAGTTGTAGCGCCAATACTGTTATAGTCGGCAATATAAGAATTAAGCAAATTCTGAATTCCAAAAATCAATTTCTTAAAGAATCCCGCCTTAGCCTTTGATAGCTTTGCATCAGGACTTGAAATAACAATATAATCAAGTGTCAGGTCGGTTTTTTTCATCGACTCAACAGTGCTTCCCAAGGATGAAATATTGGAATTGAGTGATGATACATTTGCCGCGATTTCATAATGGTCCTTATACATTTCTTCAAGCTGACGGACAAGAGTATCTATCGTAGCAGTGTACGAACTGTTCTGACCGTAGGTTTTCTTTATGTCGTTTGATATACCGTTAAGAGTCTCATATTCTTTCTTAAAAAGCTCAATAACATCAGGCATCTTCTTATCAAAGCTATAATCACGCGATGCATCAGGCTTTGTACCCGTTATGGTAACGATTTTGCGGTATGCATCATTTAGATTTTGCATGCTTTGCTGAAGAGCAGAACAAAAATCGGAAATATCGCCCAGTGCAGCTTCAATACGAATTGTGTTTTCTCCCTCATTAAGCGGAACAAGATATGCGCCGTCACTGTCACCAAAAAGAACATTTTTATACTTGGCTGAATACTCAAACGGGAAATTAAGAGCCTCACTAAACGGAACTTTGCCATTTATATAAATATTACGATAGGCACTCTGGTCCTTGCCATTGTTCTGTTTAGCCTTAAAGGTAAGTTGGTACAGTCCTTTTTGCGGCGCCTCAATGGAGTATTCTACCCACATACCTCCGCTTGAAAATCTGCCGCCACCTATGGTGTTAAGCTTAGTCGCATAAATATCACTTGGAACAACCGCAGGGTCACTTCTATCAGATACAGCAGAAAGTGACGGTGAAGATTTTTTATCGGGTGTTTCAGCCTGAATTGTTTTACTGAAATTATCAACGACAATATAACCTTCATCCTCGTAAGTCTTTAAAGTCTCCTTATAAGGCGAGTGAAACGTTTCTCCATTAAAATTTATTTTTTTTATTACAAGTGGTTCCTCAAGTCCTTTGAAGGTAAGTGTATGCTCACCTGCAGATAAATAAAAGGCAAATGGATTATTATAGAACATATTACTATCATTCAAATATTCAACAGTCCATTCAGGTGTCTGAATTTGATTAGTATATAAATCATTACCAAGTACATCTTGCTTTATATCGCCATCATCAACCCAAATACGCGAAAAATTGATTGATTGTGCTTCAATAAACGGAATATTCCCATCTATATAAAAGGCACGTCTTATATCTTGACCTCTGCCCTCTACGGGATAGTATTCAACTGAAATATTATAAAGTCCACTGAAGGGAATTTTAATTTTAAGGTCAAAGGCGGATTCTTCTTCCGTATAAAGAACCGTACCGCTTTCGTTATATTTTTCACCCGAAAGAAGTCGTGCACCATTATAGCAAATAACCGTGTTATCCGAAACTGATACCGAAAACGGCTCAACATTACTTTGCACAACCATATTTTTCTTAATATAATTTTTATAAGAAGTGCTTTCCGCCATGGCAAAAAACGGTAAAGTAAACATCAATATACAGGCGGCAATTACACAACTCAAGAACCTCTTAAGCACACCAAAAACTCCTCTCAAGCAAATAAACAAAAATCTATTGAAACGTTTCTATAGATATGTTAGCACATTTATAGCAAAATGTCAATAAACAATATGGCATTTTTATATATTTTGTTACCAAATTATATGCCAATTTGCCGAATTTATCAAAATGTGGCAAGTTGGCGATATAAATGACAATAAATTTTTATATGAACCGTTTTAAATGACACATAAATACAAGCCCCTTTTCATATCATCAAATAAAGTTGAAAGAGGGGCCTTTTTTTATACAAAAAGAGCCTTGCTTCATAAAAGAAACAAGACTCTTAGTTTGTTAATTAAATTTCTGTCTGGTTAGAATACATTCAACTACGCGGTCGGTGATGATACCTCTATCACGCTGGGCGTAGTATTCAAGCATCGGGGTAAGTATTTCTATTATTTCGGCTCTTGTAAGCTTAGGCATTTTCAGTTGCCCACCATAAAGTGTACGAGCAGTATTCATTTGACGGGTAAAACTCGTATTAAACGGACGGGCAACAATATCTTTGATAAGTCCTTTAGGATCAATATCCATCGGAGAAAACTGAACATTAGATAGCAAGCCTGCTCCATTATCAAAAATCGGGCAATACTGGAACTTTCCATTTTTCTCAATAACCGCTATGTTGTTGAGGTGTCTATCATCGTTTAAGAATAAAGCATCAACTTCAAAAAGCAATGTGAGATACTGCGGAAACTCTTTAAGACCTGTATACTCGGCGGTTGCTTCTGCAAGATATTGAATACGCTTTTTGTCACTGCTAAGCTTTTCTAACTTATCTTTGAGCGATGTACCAAGCTGACGTGAGAATAAGTGGCTGAGCGTGATAATAGATTGACCATCCATCAAAAAGTTTTTGCTTGAACAACCTGTTCTATCTCTGCCGTGAACGTTCAGGCGTTCCATTTCGTAACGAGCAAAAGAGAACGGTGTATCACTTTCGATATTGCTCTTTTTAAGCAGTTTTGAGATAATAGTCTCGGTTAAA